>CAYGUQ010000282.1:0-6017 GCA_964352995.1 uncultured Rhodobacterales bacterium | reverse complement strand
CGCCGGCACCCGGCGCTGGGGCGGGTTCGGCGCTCATGCTGCTGATCGCGGCGGCGGCGCCCGCGGGCGCCCTCGCCGCGCTGGTCGTAGCGCTGCGGGCGGGCGCCCCGACGGCGTCGGGCCGGCGAGACGCCGACGGCCTGTCTCCCGAAGCCGCCCGCGTCGCGACCGAGGCCGCCCGCGCCGCAGCCGCCGAAACCGCGCGCGCGCTCGGCGCCCGCATCGCCTCGCTGGAGACCGCGCTGGCGGAGACGCGCCGCGGCGTGAAGGCCCTTACCGAGGTCGCCGGCGTGGACGCCGCGGCGCGGCGCGAGCAGCCCGCAAGGGCGCCGCGGCCGGCGCCCTCCCACACCGCGCCGCAGGCCCAGCGCCCGGCGAACGAACCCGCCCTGCCCTTCACCGAGACCGCCGCGCAGGTCGAACCGGTCGCCTGGGCCGACATCCTGCGCGCTCTCGACTTCCCGCGCAGCGACGGCGACGCGGAGGGCTTCCGCGCCATGCGCGCCGCGTTGACCGATCCGCAGGTCGCGCAGCTCCTCCAGGCCGCCGAGGACGTGCTGAACATTCTCGCGACCTTCGGCCAGCACATGGAGGACCTCTCGCCCGACCCGGCCGATCTCGACGCCTGGGCGACTTACGCGCGCGGCGCGCGCGGCGCCGCGGCCGAGGGCGTCGGAGCGGTGCGCGACCCCGAGCGGCTTGACGCCGCCCGCGCCCTGCTGCGTTCGGACGCGGTGTTCCGCGACGCCGCGCTGGTCTTCGCGCGGCGCTGGAACGGGCTCGTCGCCCGCATCCACGACGAGCTGGGCGGCGGCGCGGTGATGGCGGACGCCGCCGACACCCGCTCGGGCCGCGCCTTCATGCTGCTGGCGCGCGCGCTCGGAGCGTTCGACTGAGCGGCGCGCAGCCCCGAAAACAGCTTGCAATCGCCGCGTTCAGGCAAAAAACTCAGCCATCGGGTCCGAAGAATGCGGCGGCGGAATGCAGGCGACGACTGACGGCGGCGCCGGCGCGCCCATGGCTGCCGCTCTCCCGCCGCCCCAGGCGCGCAGGACGGGCCGAAGTCTGCTCGACTGGGCGGGGTTCCTGATCGGCGGCGGGATGCTCGGCTGGCTGGTCTACGCCGGCGCGCAGTCGATGGGCTACAACTGGCAGTGGTACCGGCTGCCGCGCCATGTCTATCGCGTCATCGACGGCGAGATCGTCTGGGGCCCGCTGGCGCGCGGCCTGACCGTGACCGTCGAGATCACATTGTGGGCCGCCCCGCTCGCGCTCGCCATCGGCCTCGTCACCGCGCTGCTGCGGCTCTCGCGCTCATGGTCGGGCCACGCCGTCGCGACCGTCTATCTGGAGCTGGTGCGCAATACGCCGCTGCTCGTGCAGATGTACCTCTTCTACTTCGTGCTGTCGCCGATGCTCGGCCTCGACCGGTTCTGGACCGGAGTGCTGTGCCTTGCGGTCTTCGAGGCGTCCTTCATTTCCGAGATCATCCGCGGCGGCGTGCTCTCGGTGCCGCGGGGGCAGTGGGAGGCCGCCTCGGCGATCGGTCTGAAGACGAGCGCCGTCTATCGCGACGTGGTGCTGCCGCAGGCGCTGCCGGTGATGGCGCCGCCGATGACCTCGGCGGTGGTGAACCTCGTCAAGAACTCCGCCATCGTCTCGACCATCGCCATCTTCGACCTGACCAACGAGGCGCGCAACGTCATCGCCGACACCTTCATGAGCTTCGAGGTGTGGCTTGCCGTGGCGGCGATCTACCTTTCGCTCACCGTCAGCCTGTCGGCCTTCGCCGCGTGGCTGGAACATCGCCTTGGGCGCAGAAGCGCCTGATCGAGAAGGAGACCCGCACGATGCGACTGACCAACATCATCGCCGCCGCCCTCGCCGCGGCCGCGCTCGCCGCCCCGGCGGCCGCGCCGGCGCAGGAGGCCCAGCAGGCGCTGGCGCAGGCCAGCGTGATCGAGACGATCAAGGAGCGCGGCGTCATCCGCGTCGGCATGTCGACCTTCGTGCCCTGGGCGATGCGCGACGTGAACGGCGAGCTCATCGGCTTCGAGATCGACGTCGCGAAGAAGCTCGCCGAGGACATGGAGGTCGAGGTCGAGTTCGTGCCGACCGCATGGGACGGCATCATCCCCGCCCTGATCGCCGGCAAGTTCGACGTCATCATCGGCGGCATGTCGATCACGCCGGCGCGCAACCTGACGGTCAACTTCTCGGACCCCTACGCGAATTCGTCGCTGGGCGTGATGGCCAACCGGTCGCTGGCCGACGGGCTGCAGTGGCCGGACGACTTCAATTCAGCCGACGTCACCTTCGTCTGCCGCCGCGGGGCGACGCCCTGCGCCTACATCCAGGAGACCTTCCCCAAGGCGACGCTGCGGCAGTTCGACGACCAGGGCCAGACGGTCCAGGAAGTCCTGAACGGAAACGCCCACGCCCTGATCGGCTCGCAGCCCCTGCCCGCCTTCCAGGTCTACGACAATCCCGACGTGCTGTTCGCGCCGACCGACGCCAAGATCAATCCGGGCAACGAGGCCTTCGCCCTGCGCAAGGGAGACCCCGACGCGCTGAACTTCTTCAACAACTGGATCCTCGTGAACCGCTCGAACGGCTGGCTGGAGAAGACCCACAAGTACTGGTTCGGCGGGCGGCCCTGGGCGGATCAGGTCGCGTCGAACTGAGGTGTATCCCGACCCCGACGCGCCGCGTCGCATCGGCCCGGTCGACGCGCTGGTGGTCGCCGCGCTCGTCGCGGCGGTCTGGGCCGTGTCGACGCGGGTGTCGGACGTACTGGTCTACCGCTGGGACTGGAGCTTCCTCCCGCAGGCGCTGCTGCGGGAGGGAGACGGCGGCTGGCTGGAGCCGAACCTGCTGCTGGAGGGGCTGCTGACGACCATCCGCCTGTCGCTCTGGGCGATGGCGCTGGCGAGCCTGCTCGGCGTGGCGCTGGGGGCGCTCTCGACCATGCGGCGGCTGCTGCCGCGGCTGACGGCCGGCGCCTATGTCGGGCTGATCCGCAACATGCCGCCGCTGGTGTTCGTGTTCGTGTTCTACTTCTTCATCTCGTCGCAGATCACCCCCGCGCTCGGGCTGGACGCCTGGGCGCGCGAGATGGGCCCGGCGGAGCGCGCGGCGGTCGGCCTGCTGCTCGGGCCGCCGGCGCTCTTCGAGAACCTCGTGGCGGGCGTGCTGTGCCTGGCGCTCTTCGAGGCGGCCTATGTCTCGGAGATCGTGCGCGCCGGCGTGCAGTCGGTGCCGGCGGCCCATGTCGAGGCCGGGCGCAGCCTCGGCCTGAGCGCCGCGCAGACCTTCCGCCTCGTGGTGCTGCCGCAGGCGCTGCGCGCGGTGACGCCGCCGATGGCCAGCCAGTTCATCATGCTGGTGAAAAACTCCGCCATCGTCTCGCTGATCTCGGTGCAGGAGCTGACCTTCACGGCGACGGAGCTCGCCGTCTCCTCCGGCCGCCGTTTCGAGACGTGGATCGTGGTGGCGGCGATGTACTTCGTGCTCTGCTTCGCCCTCTCCCGCCTCTTTGCGCGGCTGGAGCGGCGGGGCAGGCTTCAGGACGCCCGCTGAGGAGACGCGCATGACCGCCTGGATCGCCATGATCGCCGACGAGGACGCGGAGCCTGCGCTGCGCGACGCGCTGGCGCTGGCCCGCACCCCGCATGGCACGGTGGACAACGTGATGCGCGTCCACAGCCTGCGCCCCGCCACCCTGCTCGGCCATGTCGCGCTCTACCGCGCCTGCCTGCACGACGACGCAAACACGCTCGCGCCCTGGCTGCAGGAGACCATCGCGAGCTACGTGTCGATGCTGAACGACTGCCCCTATTCGCTCGCCAACCACTGGGCCAACGCCCGCCATCTCATCGGCGACGCGGCCCGGGCCGACGCCATAGAGGCGGCGCTTGCGGCCGACGCGCCCGAGCGGGCGCTCGACGGCGCGGCGCTGGCGCTGATGCGCTACGCCCGCAAGCTGACCCGCGAACCCGGCGCCATGGCGCAGGCCGATGTGGAGGCCCTGCGCGCGGAGGGACTCGACGACGGGCGGATCCTCGAGGCGAACCAGATCATCGGCTACTTCAACTACGTCAACCGCCAGCTCAACGGCCTTGGCGTGACGACCGAGGGCGACGTGGTCGGCTACTACGCCGGGACCTGAGCTCAGGGCTTCGCGCGATAGGCGAAGGCGCGGGCGAAGCGGGCCTCCAGATAGTCGCCGCACGCGATGGGGGCCTCGGCGCCCTCCGGCCCCAGCAGGGCGGCGGCGTCGATCACGGTCTGCGGCTCGGGGTCCCAGGCCAGCACCAGCGAAAGGCGCTCGCGGCCGGAGGCGTTGACGACGCGATGCGGCGTCGAGCGGCAGCGCCCCGCCGTCCAGCGCGCCAGCAGATCGCCGACATTCACGACCAGCGTGCCCGGGATCGGCGGCGCCTCCACCCAGTCGCCGGCGAGGTCCTGCACCTGAAGCCCGCCGACGCCGTCCTGCGCCAGCACCGTCAGCACGCCGAAATCGGTGTGGGGCCCGACGCCGAATTGGCCGGCGCCGAGCGCCTCGGGCTGGGGCGGATAGTAGACGAATGAGGCGCGGCTCATCGGTCGCGCGACGCTTTCGAGGAACGCCTCGCCGTCGAGCCCCAGCCCCAGCGCAAAGCCGCGCATCAGGTGCTCGGCGACGCCATGCGCCTCCAGAAACCACGCCTGGGCGGCCGGGCGCAGGGCGGGGTGCGACGCCGGCCAGCGGTTCGCGCCGCGCAGCGGGTGGTCGTCGGGGGTCTCGCCGCGCGCGTCCTCGTAGCCCCAGACGAAGCTCTCCTTCAGGTCCGGCGCCGCGCCGTCGACCATCCGGGCCCCGCCGGTCGCAAGCCAGCCGCGATGCCGCGCGCTCACCGCCACGTCCGCCTTGACCGCGGGGTCGGCGCGGAAGAACGCCATGGCCTCCTCCCGCGCGGCGTCGATCAGCGCTTCGTCGACGCCGTGGTTGGCGACGTAGAGGAATCCGGCCTCCCGGCTCGCCTGCGTGAGTGCGGAGGCGACGGCCACGGGGTTCGACCCGTCGCGCAGCGGGCCGATGTCGATGACGGGGATCAGCGCCTCGTCGAGCGGTCTGGCGACGGCGTAGGCCATGGGGCGCCCCCTCTTTCCGGTTCCGCCGCCACCTTATCCGCCCGGCTCGGAGACGCCAGCGGGCTTGCGCGGCGCGGCGCCGGGGTAGACTGTCGAGCAGGCAAGAACCGGAGGGCTCTCATGACGACAGGCGCTGCACGGCTCGCCCCCTCGCTGCTGGCGTCCGCGCTGCTGGCCGCGGCGGCGTCTCCGTTCGCCGCCGCGGCGCAGGGACTTCCGGTGACCTATGTCACCCAGGGCGCGGCGGTCTTCAGTTTCGCCGCGCCGGAAGGCTGGACCCTGCGGACGGGCGTGGACGCCTCGGCAGAGGAGATGCCCGCAGGGGTCGTCCCGGCGCCGCGCGTCGTCACGCTGATGCCGGACGAGGGCGACGGCGACATGTGGGTCGGCCTGTGGTCGCCGCCGGCGATCGACGATCTCGACGCCGCCGGCGCCTATCTCGACCTGCTGAAGACCGGCGTGATGGACGCGGCCGAAGTCGCCGAGACGCGGGAGATCGCCGTCGGAGACCGGCCCGGAAGGCTCTATGTCGGCGAAGGCGCGCGGGCCGGCCGGCCGCTGTCCTTCAGCATCGCAACGGTCGATCTGGGCGCGCGCGTGGCGGTGGCGGCCTTCATCGGCGACCCCGGCGCGCGGGAGACGCATCGCGACGCGCTCGCCGCCACGCTGAACTCCATCGCGCCGGCGGAGGCCGGGCGATGACCTCGCGGCGCGCCGCGCGCGCGGCGGTCGCGGCGATGGCGCTGGGGCTCGCCGGCGCCTGCTCGTCGGGCGGCGGCTACGTCCACAACGACCCCTACTACGACTACGATTTCCGCTACGGGATCTACTCGGTCCACCACCGTCACGACGTGGACGTCTCGTTGCCGGACCGGCCGCGCCCG
>CAYGUQ010000281.1:0-6036 GCA_964352995.1 uncultured Rhodobacterales bacterium | reverse complement strand
CGACCGGCTTGGCGGCGGTCGGCGAGGCGGCGGCCGGCTTGGCGCGCCGCGGCGTCGCGGCCTCGGCGCGCGCGGCGACTGGCGCCGCGACGCCCCTTCCCGCTCCCTGCGGCAGAACCTGCACGCTCACCCGGAAATGGGAGAACGTCATCACATCTCCGTGATCGAGCGGGATGGGAATTTCCTGAGGCATTCTCGCGCCGCCGAGCCAGGTCCCCATGAGGCTGACGTCTGTCGCCATGAGCCCGTCCGCGCGCCGGTCGAGCTCCAGATGGCGGCGGGACAGCGTTCTGCCGGGGTCGTCGAGCGCGACGTCGCAGTCCGCGGACCGGCCGATGGTGAGCCGCCGCGTTCCGCCCTCGGCGGGCGCATCGGGAAACAGGACCGGCCGCGGCGGGCCGCCCCAGACGTCCTCGATGACCAGAACGACGTCCTTGCCGAGCATGGCGCGCGCTCCCCTCGAAGCCTTCGGGATTCGAGCCTCCGCCCCCCGTCTGCGTCGGTCAAGGCCGCTTTCGACGCGTCGCGCGACGGTGGGGCGCGGGTTGCGGGGCCCGGCTTCGCTTCCATATGCCGCTGCGCCGCGCTAGAGCCCACCGAGAATTCCTGAGGGAGCAGGCCATGACCGTGATGCCCGCCATCCAGTTCGAAGCGCCGGCGAGCGCCTTCGCCGAGACCGTGACCGTCGTGAAGCACTACACCGACCGGCTGTTCATGTTCCGCATGACGCGCCCGGCGAGCTTCCGCTTCCGCTCCGGCGAGTTCGTCATGATCGGCCTGCCCGGCGAGAAGCCGGTGTGGCGGGCCTACTCCATCGCCTGCCCGTCCTGGGACGAGGAGATCGAGTTCTTCTCGATCAAGGTGCCCGACGGCCCGCTGACCTCGGAACTCAGCAAGATCAGGCCGGGCGACACGGTCTGGATGAAGAAGAAGCCGACCGGCACGCTGGTGCTCGACGCGCTGCTGCCCGGCAGGCGGCTCTACCTGCTCTCCACCGGCACCGGCGTCGCGCCCTTCGCGTCGCTGATCCGCGAGCCGGAGACCTACGAGAAGTTCGAGCAGGTCATCCTCTGCCACACCTGCCGCGAAGTCGCGGAGCTGAAATACGGCTACGAGATCGTGGAGGCCGCCAAAGCCGACGAGCTGGTCGGCGAGGAGGCGAGCGCCAAGCTGGTCCACTACCCTTCCGCGACGCGCGAGCCGTTCGAGCGGCCCGGCCGCATCACCGATCTGCTGCGCGACGGCCGGCTCGGCGCGGAGCTGGGCGTGCCGCCGCTGAACGTCGCGGAGGACCGGGTGATGATCTGCGGCTCCATGGCGATGCTGCAGGACTGCAAGGCGCTCTGCGAGGGGGCGGGACTGGAGGAAGGCGCCAACAGCAAGCCGGGCCACTTCGTCATCGAGCGCGCCTTTGTCGGGTGAGCCGGGCGCGTCGGGCGCCGGGTCGGTCCGCGTGAAGGCGCGGCGCGACGCCCTGATCGTCGCGCTCGACGTCGGCCACGCCCATGCGGCGCAGGAGCTCGCCGCCCGCATCGGCGACGCGGCCAGCTTCTACAAGATCGGGCTGGGGATGCTGACCGGCGGCGGCCTCGCGGCGGCGATGGCGCTGAAGGAGGCCGGCGCGCGCGTCTTTCTCGACATGAAGCTGTTCGACATCCCCGCGACCGTCGAGGCGGCGACGCGGGGGCTGGCGCAGTTCGACCTCGATTTCCTTACCGTCCATGGCGACCCGCACGTGGTGCGCGCGGCGGCGGAGGGCCGCGGGGCGTCGGCGACCCGCATTCTCGCCGTCACGGTGCTGACGAGCCTCGACCGCGCCGATCTCGACCATTGCATGATCGTGCCAGGCGCGCCGGGCGACATCGCGGTGGAGCGGGCGCGCCGCGCCTTTCTCGCCGGGGCCGACGGCGTGATCGCGAGCCCGCATGAGGCCGCGGCGATCCGCGCGCTGCCGGAGGCCGAAGGCCGCCTCATCGTCACCCCCGGCGTGCGGCCCGCCGGCGCCGCCGCGGACGATCAGAAGCGCATCGCCACCCCGGCGGACGCGATCCGCGCCGGCGCCGACCATGTCGTCGTCGGCCGCCCGATCACCGCCGCCGCCGACCCGGCCGCCGCCGCCCGCGCCATCGCCGCCGAAATCGCAGGCGCCTGACCGCGCCCGGCGGCGCGTCGCCTCAGCCCAGAACGCACCGGTCGAGCCCCTCGGCGCGCACCGTCCCGGCGCCGCCCGCCACCTGCCTTGCGCGGCGGGCGACGAAATCCGAGGGCCGGGCGGGATTGCGCGTGCGCGGGCTGGGCAGGATCGCGGCGAGCCGCGCCGCCTCGGCGAGGCTGAGCTCGGCGGCGCCCTTGCCGAACCAGCGACGCGCCGCCGCCTCGGCGCCGAACACGCCGGGGCCGAACTCCGCCACGTTGAGATAGACCTCCATGATGCGGCGCTTGCCCCACATGAGCTCGATCAGGGGCGTGAAGCCGGCCTCAAGCGCCTTGCGGCTCCAGTCGATCCAGCGCGACTCCGACGCCGGCCAGAGAAACGCGTTCTTGGCCGTCTGCTGCGTGATCGTGGAGGCGCCGCGCATCCTGCCGCCGTCCTCCGCCTCGGCCAGCGCGGCGCGGATCGCATCCAGATCGAAGCCCCAATGGGCGCAGAAACGCGCGTCCTCGGCGGCGATGACGGCGCGCGGCAGATGCGGCGAGATCGCCTCCAGCGCCCGCCACTCGCGCGAGACGCTCCCGAGCCGCGCCCGCTCCGTCTCGATCAGCAGGGTCGTCGGCGGCGGGACGACGGCGTAGAGCGCCGTCCAGCCGAGCGTCAGCGCCACAAGCCAGAGCGCGAGCCGCACGAGCCTGCGCCGCAGCCGCCTCACGCGCGGGCCCCGCATGTCGCCGGCCGCAGCGTGGCGGAGGCGCGCTTCTCCGCTACCTTGCGCCGGGCAGCGAGACGGAGACCCCGCCCATGGCCCTCGACGCGACGCGCCCGCCCCTGCCGGCGACCATCGTTCCGCCGCCGAAGCCGCTCGGCCTCTGGGGCGCCTTCCGCGCCGCGCGGCGCAACATCCTCGAAATCGTCCCCGCCGCGGCCTATCGCGAGCCGGTGGTTAAGGGCTCCAGCGGCAAGCCCTGGCGGATGCTCCAGCACCCGCCCGCCATCGAACACGTGCTGAAGGCGAAGGCCCGCGCCATGCCGCGCTCGGACGTGACGCTGCGCCTCCTGCGCCCCACGAGGGGCGAGAGCCTGTTCACCGCGCCCTGGGAGGAATGGCGCTGGCAGCATCGCGCCATCGCACCCGTGTTCCAGCACCGCACGCTCCTTTCGCTCAGCCGCGCCATGACCGCGAGCGCCGCCGCGGCCGCCGGGCGGATCGAGGCCGCCGCGCCGGACGGCCCGGTCGACGTCTATCACGAGATGGTCGCGGCGACCTTCGACGTCATCAACGACGTGGCGCTTTCGGGCCGCGAGCGGCTCGACCGCGCCGCCGTGGCGCAGGGCGTGACGCGCTTCATCGAGACGGTGGCGCGGGTCTCGCTGCTCGACATGCTCGGCGCGCCGGAGTGGATCCCGCGCCCTGCGCGGCTGCTGACCGGCGGCGCCCGCCGGCTCGACGCCATGGTCGACGGAGTGATCGCCGACCGACTTGCGCGCAGGGCGGGGCGGCCCACCGAAGACCCCGACCTGCTCGACATGCTTATCGAGGCGCGCGACCCCGAGAACGGCCGCGCGCTCTCGCCGGTGGAGCTGCGCAACAACCTGCTCGCCTTCATCGTCGCCGGGCACGAGACGACCGCGCTGGCGCTGACCTGGGCGCTCTACCTGCTCGCGCTCCACCCCGAGGCGCAGGCGCGCGCGCGGGCCGAGGCGCAGGCGGCGCTTTGCGGCGAGGCGGCGACGGCGGACGATCTGCCGAAGCTGCCCTACACGCGTCAGGCCATCGCCGAGGCGCTGCGCCTCTATCCGCCCGCGGGCTTTCTCGCCCGCACCGCCAAGGCGCCCGACGCCATGGAGGTGGAGCACGGCGGCGGCCCGATCTCGCCGGGCGAGACCGTGATGATCCCGGTCTACGCGCTGCACCGCCATCGCCTGCTGTGGGAGAACCCCGACGCCTTCGATCCCGAGCGCTTCGCGCCGGAGGCCGTCGCAGCCCGCCACCGCTGCGCGTGGCTGCCCTTCGGCGCCGGCCCGCGCGTCTGCATCGGCATGAACTTCGCGCTGATGGAGGCGGCGATCATCCTCGCGTCGGTGCTGGCGCGCCTCGAGTTCGCCCTGCCCGAAGGCTTCGTCCCGAAGCCCAGGATGATCCTGACCCTGCGCCCCGAAGGCGGGATGCCGCTGATCGCGCGGCGCGTCTGACGCCGCCCCCCCGCCCCGCGCATCGAAGGCGGTGCGCCGGGGAACCGGATCGCCTATGTAGGGTTCGATCATCGGGAGGACCCGTAATGGCCTATGTGAAATGGACGGCGCTCGCGCTCGTCACGCTCGTCGTGGCGGCGTTTCTGCACTGGAGCCTGCCCTCGCGCGACATCGTGCGCATCCTCGGCACCGAGGTGGCGCGGAGCGACGTCGAGGTCAGCAACCAGAACGGGCAGGAGGTCTCGCGCACCCGCGACATCCGGTTCATCAAGGCCGCCAGCGCCGACGGCGAGCCGATGGTCTACCGCAACGAGGACACCGACTGGAGCTGGCCTCCCTACCTCAAGTTCGACAGCGCCAACCTCGCCGCCGAGGCCGACAACCGCATCTCGACCGAGGCCGAGCCGCGCTGGACGATCGTGACGCATTACGGCTGGCGCATCACCTGGCTGTCGACCTTCCCCAACGCCGTGTCGCTCGACCCCGCCGAGGGGCCGGACCAGTCGCTGATCCCGTGGTTCAACATCGTCGTGCTCGCGCTGCTTGCGGCGGCGGTGCTGTTCATCCGCCGCAAGGCGCTCGCGCTGCTCGGTCTTGATGGCTGAAGGGATCGCAGCGCTCAGCCCGCCCGAGAACGCCAAGGGCGAGACGCGCGGCGTCGGCGTCGAGATCGAGTTCAGCGGGCTGGACGTCGCGGCGGCGAGCCGCGCCGTCGCCGAGGCGCTCGACGGCGAGATCGAGCAGGTCCACCACCAGCGCGCCCATGTCCACGCCGCGCAGGGCAGGTTCGTCGTGGAGCTCGACACGCGCTGGGCCGACCCCGACTACGTCGCCGAACACGCCGCCGATCTCGACCCGGAGATGCGCCGCACGCTCGCGCGCGGCGTGAGCAGCGTGGCGGGCGCCGTGCTGTCGAGCGTCTTTCCCGTCGAGGTCGTCTGCCCGCCGATCCCGCACGACCGTCTGCGCGACCTCGCGCCGGTGGTCGACAGGCTGGCGCGGGCCGGGGCGCTGGGGACGCGCCATTCCGCGTTCTCGGGCTTCGGGACGCATTTCAACGTCGAGGCCGCGCGGCTGACGGTCGACCACATCCTGCCGACCCTGCAGGCCTACTGCCTGATGGACTTCACCCTGCGCCGCGACGCGCGCATCGCGCTGATCCGTCGGCTGCAGAGCTACATCAGGCCGTTTCCGGAAGCCTACAAGCGCCACATCCTCGCGCCGGACTACCGGCCGCACCTGTCGCGCTTCATGGACGACCACATGACGTTCAACCCCAGCCGCGACATGGAGCTCGACCTGCTGCCGCTCTTCGCGCACATCGACGGCGCGCGGGTGCGCGACGCGCTGCCCGACGAGAAGAACAGCGCGCGGCCGACCTTCCACTGGCGCCTCCCCGACTGCCGCATCGACGAGCCCGGCTGGTCGCTGGCCGAGGACTGGAGCCGCTGGGCGCAGGTCGAAGCGCTGGCGGCGGACGGCGACAGGCTCGCCTCGCTCGCCGAAAGCTATCTGCGCGAGGGGCCGACGAGCGAGTTCTCCGCCCGCATCCGCCGCTTCATGGACATGTTCGAGTAGCGGGCCGAGGCCCCGGCGCGCCGCCGGGGCCTCGGCCGCGCGGTTCAGTCGAGCCCCGCGGCCTCGTCGTCGACTATGTGAGCCATGTCGGCGAGATGCTGGAGCGCACC
>CAYGUQ010000280.1:0-6047 GCA_964352995.1 uncultured Rhodobacterales bacterium | reverse complement strand
CAGACGCAGCGTCCCGGCGCCGCCCGACAGCGCGCCGCAGACCAGCGCGGCGAGAGTGGACTTGCCGGACCCGGACTCGCCGACGAGGCCCAGCGTCTCGCCCCGCGCCAGATCGAAGTCCACGCCGTCCAGAGCCGGCCGACCGGCCGCGCCTCGGCCGAACAGGCCCGCGCTTCGCCGGTGGGTGAAACCCAGGCCGCGCGCAGCCAGAACCGGCGGGCCGGCGGGGAAGGCCGGCGCCGGCGCGCGCTCCGGCGCCAGCTGCGGCATCGCGCCGACCAGCGCCGCCGCATAGGCGGTGCGCGGCGCGCGCAGCAGCGCGGCCGCGTCGCCCTCCTCAACCACCGCGCCGTCGCGCATGACCATGATGCGCGAGCACATGCGCGCGATCACGTTGAGGTCGTGGCTGACATAGACCAGCGTCGCCGACAGCTCGGCCTGGAGCCGCGCCACCAGATCGAGCACGTGCGACTCCACCGTCTTGTCGAGCGCGGTGGTGGGCTCGTCCAGCACGATCAGCTCCGGGCGCGCCGCCAGCGCGGCGGCGATCACCACGCGCTGACGCTGGCCGCCCGACAGCTCGTGCGGATAGCGGTCGTGCAGGGCCGCCGGGTCGGGCAGATCGGTCTCGGCCATCAGTTCGAGCGCCCGCGTCCGCGCGGCCCCGCCGCGCAACCGGGCGTGGCGGCGCACGAGCTCTCCGAGCTGCGCGCCGACGGTCATGTGCGGCGTCAGCGACGACAGCGGGTTCTGCGGCACCATCGCGGCGCGCGCGCCGCGAAAGGCGCGCAGGGCGCGGCCGTCCAGATCGAAGGGCGCGACGTCGCCCACGCGGACGGAGCCGCCCGCCACGCGCGCGCCCTGGCGGAGGTAGCCGAGCAGGCATCGCGCAAGCGTCGACTTGCCCGACCCCGACTCGCCGACGACGCCCAGCGTCTCGCCGCGCGCCAGCGACAGATCGACCGCGCGCACGGCGGCGCGCTCCGCGCCCGTCGCGTCGCGATAGGTCACGGTCAGGGCCGCGGCCTCGACATGGGCGCGGGCGGCGGGCGCCTCGTGGCGCATCGCTCAGGCCTCCGCCGCGCCGACGCCGTAGGCGCGCGCCAGCCCGTCGACGGCGAAGTTGACGCCGATGACGAGGCTGGACAGCGCCGCGGCCGGCAGGATCAGGAACCAGGGGTCGGTGAAGACCACGCTCATCGCCTCCTGCACCATCAGCCCCCAGTCGGGCGTCGGCTGACTGACGCCGAGACCCAGAAAGGACAGGGCGGAAATCTTGAGCACGGCCGAGGACACCCGGATCGCCAGCTCGACCGCCAGCAGCCCCGACAGGTTCGGCGCGATCTCGCGAAACATCACATGGGCGCGCGTCTCGCCGCGCAGCTCCGCGGCCAGCACGTAGTCGAGCGCGGCGAGCGAGATCGTCCTCGCGCGCACTACGCGCACCACGCCGGGCGTGTAGACGACGGCGACGATGATCGACAGCGCCGCCAGATCCTTGCCGAAGGTCAGCACCAGGATCGCAATGAGCACGATCTCGGGGATCGCCATCAGCGCGTCCGTCAGGCGCATCGCCGCGTCGTCGAGCCAGCCGCCGACATAGCCCGCCACCAGCCCCAGGGCCGCGCCCGACGTCACAGCGACCGTCACGCCGACCCCCGACACCAGCAGCGCCACCCGCCCGCCAGACATCAGCCGCGACAGGTAGTCCCGGCCGATCTGATCGGAGCCCAGCCAGTGCGCCGACGACGGCGGCGTCAGCCCCTCGGCGACGATGGCGCTGATGGGGTAAGGCGCGATCAGCGGCGCGAACAGCGCGAGGAACAGGTGCAGCGTCACCAGCGCGAGGCCGATCGCGGTCGCCGGGCTGCGCAGCGCCTTGCGCAGCGGCGAAGGACGCCGCAGCGCCGCCGCCGAGGGAGCGAGCGCCGCGTCAGCCATCGGCGCGTCTCCGCACGCGCGGGTCGAGCGCCAGAATGGCGAGATCCGCCAGCAGGTTGCTGAGGATCACCCCGAACGCTGCGAGAAACGCGATGGCCTGCACCGTCGGCACCTCGCGCTGCGCGACGGCGCGCACCAGCTCCAGCCCGATGCCGGGATAGCGGAACACCGCCTCGATCACCACGGCGCCCGACACCACGCCGGCGACGAACTGCGCCGAGCCGTTCAGCATCGGGATCAGCGCCCCCGGCAGGGCGTGCGTCAGCACCAGACGCCGCTCCGACAGCCCCGCGAGACGCGCCCGCTCCACGAACTCGCTGTCCATCGCCTCGATCATGCCCGCGCGCAGCAGCCGGAACTGGTAGGCGACGCCCGACACCGCCAGCGCGACGACCGGCAGCGCCGCAACCGACAGCATCTCGCCGGCCGGTGCGCTCTCGGCCACCATGAGCACCGCCGGCGCCAGGCCCAGCTGCAGCGCGAAGACGATGATGAACACGTTGCCCACCACGAAATCGGGCATGGAGTAGCCGAACAGGGTCGCGCCGGAGATCGCGGCGTCCAGCCGACCGCCGGGCTTCAGCGCCGCCAGGACGCCGAGGCCGATGGCGACCAGCGGCGTCAACACCACCGCGACGCCCGCCATCAGGAGCGAATTGAGCAGCGGGTGCCGGATCCCGTCCCACACCGGCTCCCGCGTCACGATGGTCACGCCGAAGTCGAAGGTCGCGAGACCCATGAACACCGACCAGAACCGCTCGACCGGCGGCTTGTCGAGGCCCAGCTCGGCGCGCATCCGCGCGAGGTCCTCGGCGGTGTAGTAGATCAGTTCGTCGGCCGGGATCGTGCTGTCGAGCGCGTCGCCCGGCAGGATCTCGGTGCCGACGAACACGATCGCCGACACCAGCGACAGCACCACGGCCGACAGCGCGAGCCGTCGCAGCGCCAGCGCCGCGACGGCGTTCATGCGTCGCCTCTCCGCCCGCCCGGCCCCGCGGTCATGCGTCGAGCCATACCGTCTCGTAGCGCGGCCCCTGCCACAGCTGGGTGTGCGGGCGCAGGTTGCGGAATTGAGGCCGGTGCACGACGTTCGTCCGCCGCCCGCCGATCATCACGCCGGGCACCTCTTCCTGCGCGATGCGCTGCATCTCGTGATAGATCTGCAGCCGCTTCTCGGCGTCGGTCTCGGCGGCGGCCTGGGCCAGCAGCGCATTGTAGCGCTCGAAGCCCGCGCCGGCCCAGCCGCCGGGCTCGGCGGGGTTCAGGTCGGACAGGCGCGACAGGTTGATGGCGGGATTGCGGGCGCCGACGAGGTTGCGGCGCGGGCGGCCGATGGGCTGGTTGACCGCGCTCACGAACGGATTGAAGCCGTCGCAGGGGCGCTCGGCGAACTCCAGCGCGATGCCGGCCTCCTTGAGGCTCTCGGCGACGACGGCCCAGAGCCGCGGCTCCTCGGGGTAGCCCGGGCAGTAGTAGATCGCCGGCAGCGCGATGCCGTCGGGGTGCCCGGCCTCGGCCAGCAGGCGGCGCGCCTCCGCCACGTCGCGCTCGACAGGCCTTGGCAGGAACTCGCGGTTGACGCCGTTCATGTGGGTGTCGTTGCCGGTCCAGCCGTCCGGGTCGGAGTAGACGATGCGGTTGACCGCCGGGCGGTCGATGGCCAGCGACATGGCGCGGCGCACGCGGACGTCGTTCCAGGGCAGGTTCATGTTCTTGGGCAGCACCAGCCAGAACTGGTCGCCCGACGGCGCGGTCCGGACCTCGGCGCCGGCCTCGCGGAACTGGTCGAACTGGCCGGGATCGGCGTTCAGGATCGCGTCGAGCTGGCCCGCGCGGTAGCCGTTGACCGCGTTCTGGCCCATGGCGAGCACGCCGTTCAGCCCGTCGAGATAGGGCCGGCCCGGCATCCAGTAGCCCTCGAAGCGCTCGGCCCGGAACTGGCGCTTGTTGTCGATCTCCAGCAGGCGGAACGGGCCGGTCCCGACGCCGTCATAGCCCATCTCGGCGAGGTTCTCGCGCGCGGGCAGCATCATCGCGCGATACTCGGCGGTGGCGTGGGGAAACTCGACGTT
The DNA here is from genome assembly GCA_964352995.1 of uncultured Rhodobacterales bacterium. GTDB lineage: Bacteria > Pseudomonadota > Alphaproteobacteria > Rhodobacterales > Rhodobacteraceae > Rubrimonas. Next base: position 2,034 of record CAYGUQ010000280.1, on the reverse strand, counting down.
GGGGCGCGTCAGGTGAAAGCGCAGGCCGTAGCGGCCCATGGGCTCCACCTTCGCGATGTCCTGCTTGAAGAAGCCGACGCCGCCCAGTTCGGGGTGCGCGTGCAGGCGGCAGGACGCGACGGCGTCCTCGGAGGTGAACTCGCGCCCGTCGTGGAAGGTCACGCCCTCGCGCAGCTTGTACTCCCAGACGGTCGCGGTCTCGTCGGAGACGTAGCTCTCGGCGAGCTCGGGCGCGACGTCGAGGTTCTCGTCGACCCAGGTCAGCGCGTTCCAGACGCCGCGCGTCTGGATGTCCATGAAGAAATAGGGATGCGCCCCGCGGTCGGACTGTCCCAGCGCCCAGTTGGGCACCGGGTTGCCGTAGGTCAGCACGCCGCCGGACTTCGGCGACTGGCCCGCGATCAACCCGTCGACGAAGCTTTCGACGCTGTCGGCGCGGGCGGAGGGCGGCAGGGCCCCGACGCCGAGGATGGCGGCGGCGCCGGTGATGAAGTCGCGGCGGTCGAGCATCGGGTTTCTCCCTGAGCGGCGGTGCGCCGGGCGGCTCGCGGCCGCCCGCAGATATCGGGAATGCAGCGCTGGGCCGGAGGCTTCAGGCGGCCCGCCTCAGCCGTCGATCCAGACGTTGTCGAAGCGGCTCGACCAGTTCTGCGAGTGGCTGCGCAGGTTCTTCACCGACGGCGCGTGGGCGACCATGTTGCGCCGCCCGCCCAGCATCACGCCCGGCGTCTCCTCCTGCGCCAGCCGCTGCGCCTCGTGGTAGAGTTCGAGACGCCGCGCCTCGTCCGCCTCGCCGACCGCCTGCAGGATCAGCGCGTTGAAGCGGTCAGAGCCCGCGCCCTGCCAGCCGCCGGGCTCGGCGGCGTTGCGCACCGACAGGCGGGAGAGGTTGATGAACGGGTTGCGCGGGCCGACGAGGTTGCGGCGCGGCCGGCCGATCGGCTGGTTGACCCCGTTCACGAAGGGGTCGAACCCGTCGCAGGGCCGCTCCTCGAAGGCCAGCCGGATGCCCGCCTCCGCGAGGCTCTCCGTGACGATCGGATAGACCCGCGGCTCCTCGGGGAAGGACGGGCAGAAGTACATCGCCGGCAGATCGACGCCGTCGGGATACCCGGCCTCGGCGAGCAGGGCGCGGGCGCGGGCGACGTCGCGCTCCACCGCGCGGGGCAGGAACTCGCGGTTGACGCCGGTCATGTGGGTGTCGTTGCCGGTCCAGCCCTCGGGGTCGCCATAGACGATGCGGTTGATCGCCCGGCGATCGATGGCGAAGGACATCGCCTGGCGGACGCGCTGGTCGTTCCAGGGAAAGTTCACGTTCTTGGGCAGCACCAGCCAGAACTGGTCGCCGGCTGGCGCGGCGTGGATCTCGGCGCCGGCGTCGCGGAACTGCCCGATCTGGCCGGGGTCGATGTTGAAGACGCCGTTCAGCTGGCCGGCGCGGTAGCCGTTGATGGCGGCGTTGCCGAGCGCGAGCACGCCGCGCAGCTCGTCCAGATAGGGCTTGCCCTCCATCCAGTAGGCTTCGTTGCGCTCGGCGCGGAACTGACGGGCGTTGTCGATCTCGATCAGGCGGAACGGGCCTGTGCCGACGCCGTCGAAGCCTATGGTCTCCGGGTCGGCGGCCTTGAAGATCGCGGCGCGGTACTCGGCGAGCGAATAGGCGAACTCGGCGTTCGGCGCGTTCAGGAAGAAGCGCACGCCGTGGCGGCCCACCGGCTCGACGCGCTCGATCTGGGCGCGGATCAGCCCGACGCCGCCGAGCATGTGGAACTGGATCGAGGACACGACGTCGGCCGACGTCATCTCGGTCCCGTCGTGGAACGTCACGCCCTCGCGCAGCGTCGCATCCCAGACGTCGAGCGCGTCGTTGGGCGTCAGCGAGGCCGCGAGCTCAAGCCGCGCATTCATGTCCTCGTCGACCCAGGTCAGGCAGTTCCAGACCGAACGCGTCAGCAGGTCCAGCCAGTAGTAGGGATGCTGGCCGCGGACGCGCTGGCTGGGCAGGAGCCGAAATACGGCGGCGTGCTGACCTAC
>CAYGUQ010000279.1:0-6079 GCA_964352995.1 uncultured Rhodobacterales bacterium | reverse complement strand
CGCGGCCTTCCTGCACGGGCTGCTGGAGGGCGTCGCGCGGGTGGAGGCTCTGGGCTATCGCCGGCTGGCCGAGCTTGGCGCGCCGCCCCTCGCCGCGATCCGCAGCGTCGGCGGCGGCGCGGCGAACGCGGTCTGGACGCGGATGCGCGCCCGCATCCTCGGCGTTCCGGCGCTGGAGGCGGCCTCCGACGCCGCCGCAGTCGGCGCCGCGCGCATCGCCTTGCCGCTGCTGGCCGCGCCATGACCCCGCGCATCGCCGGCCTGCGCGACATCGCCGGCCGCTTCGACGCCGTCCTGCTCGACCAGTTCGGCGTGCTGCATGACGGCCGGACGGCTTTCCCCGGCGCCGCGGCCTGCGTGGCGGCGCTGAAGGCGGCGGGCAAGCGCCTCGCGGTCGTCACCAATTCCGGCAAGGGCGCGGGGCCGAACCGCGACCGCCTCGCCGCGCTGGGCTTCGCGCCTGAGCTCTTCGACGCGGTCGTCACGTCCGGCGACGTCTGCCGCGGCGCGCTGGCGGCGCTGCCGCAGGGCGCGTCGGTCTTCGTCATCGCGCGCGACGGCGACCGGTCGGCGGTCGAGGGCCTCGCCCTGCGCGAGACGGTCGATCCGCGCGAGGCGGACGCGGTGCTGCTCGCCGGCGCCGAGCCCGAGCGCATGACGCAGGAGGACTACCGCGCGCTGCTGGCCCCGGCGGCGGCGCGCGGCGCGCCGCTCTTCTGCGCCAACCCAGACCTGCGCATGTACGTCCCCGGCGGCGTGGCGTTCGGCGCCGGCGCGGTTGCGCGCGACTACGCGGCGACGGGCGCGCCGGTGCGCTGGTTCGGCAAGCCGCACCCCGAGATCTTCGCCGCCGCGCTCGCCGCGCTCGGCGTCGCGCCCGCGCGCGCGCTCATGGTGGGCGACAGCGTGGCGCACGACGTCGAGGGCGCGCGGGCCGCGGGCTGCGCCTGGGCGCTGGTGGAGGGCGGCGTCTACGAGGGCGAAGCGCAGGACGCGCCCGACAGCGGCGGCTGGGCGATGGCGTCGCTCGTCTGGTGAGGGGGCTACTGCGCGGCCGCCCGCGAGCCGTCGCGCAGCGCGTCCGTCGCGGCCAGCAACTCCGCCGTGATGCCCGGCTCGCTCAGCGCATGGCCGGCGTCGCCCACCATGCGGAGTTCGGAGGCCGGCCAGGCGCGGTGCAGCATGAACGCCGAGGCCGGCGGGCACACCATGTCGTAGCGGCCCTGCACGATGACGCCCGGGATGTCCTGGATGCGGCCGATGTCGTGCAGGATCTGCCCGTCGCGCTCCAGAAAGCCGCGGTTCTGGAAATAGTGGCACTCGATGCGGCTGAAGGCGCGGGCGTAGGCTGCGTCGGAGAAGCCGGGCCTGAGCGACGGCTCGGCGCGCAGCGTGGCGGTCGCGCCCTCCCAGCGCGCCCAGATGCGGGCGAAGTCGGTCTGCTGCGCGAGGTCGCCCGACATCAGCCGGCGGTGGTAGGCGGCGATCATGTCGTCGCGCTCGCCCGGGGGGATCGGCGCGACGAACTCCTCCCAGAGCTCGGGGAAGAACTGCGCGGCGCCGCCGCCGTAGAACCAGTCGAGCTCGCGCTGGCTCATCAGGAACACGCCGCGCAGGATCAGCTCGCTGACGCGGCGCGGGTGCGCCTCGGCGTAGAGCAGCCCGAGCGCGGCGCCCCAGCTTCCGCCGAAGACCGACCAGCGCTCCACGCCGATGCGGCGGCGGATCGCCTCGATGTCGTCGATCAGGTCGCCGGTGGTGTTGCGCTCCACGCTGGCGTGCGGGCGCGACCGGGCGCAGCCGCGCTGGTCGAACAGCACCACGTGCCACGCCTCGGGGTCGAAATAGCGCCGCATGCCCGGCGAGCAGCCGCCGCCGGGCCCGCCATGCAGCACGACGACCGGCTTCGCCCCGCGCGTGCCGCATTCCTCGACATAAAGGTCATGGCCGCCGGGCACGCTCAGGCGGAAGCGGTTGAACGGCTCGATGGCGGGATAGAGGGCGCGGCGCACCGGCGTCATGCAAAGTCCTCGGCTCGCCCATCCTCCATGGCTGTTCTATGTCATAGGGCGCGCAGGGGGGGAAGCCCACCGCGGCGCGTCATGACGATCACGGAAGGGAGAGCGCGCGCATGGCCACGGTCGACGCTGCGGAAGTCGCGAAATTCGAAGCGATGGCCGCCCGCTGGTGGGACCCCGAGGGCGACGCCGCGCCGCTGCACCGCCTCAACCCGTGCCGGCTCGACTACATCGCCGAGCAGGTCACGGCGCAGTTCGGGCGGGACCGCCGCGCCCGCGCGCCGCTCGCGGGGCTGTCGCTCGTGGACGTGGGCTGCGGCGGCGGCCTGATGGCCGAGCCGATGGCGCGGCTCGGCGCGACGGTGACGGGCCTCGACGCCGCGTCGGGGGCGGTCGCCGCGGCGCAGGCGCACGCCGCCGCGTCGGGGCTGGAGATCGACTATCGCGCCGAGACGGCGGAGGCCCTGGCGGCCTCGGGCGCCGCCTTCGACGTGACGCTCGCGCTGGAGATCGTCGAGCATGTCGCCGAGCGCGAGGCGTTCTTCGCGGCGCTCTCGGCGCTGACGAAGCCCGGCGGGCTCGTCGTCCTCTCCACGCTCAACCGCACGGCGGCGAGCTTCGCCAAGGCCGTCGTCGGGGCGGAGTACGTGCTGCGCTGGCTGCCGCGCGGCACCCATGACTGGCGCCGCTTCGTGACGCCCGACGAACTCGCCGCGGCGGCCTCGGCGGCGGGGCTGACGCCGGTGGATCGGATGGGGATGGCGTTCTCGCCGCTCTCGGGCCGCTGGCGGCTGAGCCCGGACGACCTCTCGGTGAACTACCTGCTGACCTGCGAGAAGCCGGCCTAGGCGCGGCGGGGGCGGCCGCGGACCGCCCTCACACCGTCAGCAGGCGCTTGACCTCCGGCGCGTCGAGCCCAGCCGCGTCGCCGGACAGGGCGACCTCGCCGCGGTCGAGGATGTAGAAGCGGTCCGCAAGCTCCCGCGCGAAGTCGAAATACTGCTCCACCAGCACCACGGCCATGTCGCCGCGCTCGCGCAGGTAGCGGATGGCGCGGCCGATGTCCTTGATGATGCTCGGCTGGATGCCCTCGGTCGGCTCGTCGAGCAGGATGAGCCGCGGTCGCGTCACCAGCGCGCGGGCGATGGCGAGTTGCTGCTGCTGGCCGCCGGAGAGGTCTCCGCCGCGCCGGCGCAGCATCTCCTGCAGCACGGGAAACAGGCTGAAGATGTCGTCGGGGATCGAGCGCTCAGCGCGCTTCAGCGGCGCGAAGCCGGTCTCGAGGTTCTCGCGCACGGTCAGCAGCGGGAATATCTCGCGCCCCTGCGGCGCGATGGCCACGCCGCGCCGCGCGCGCTGGTGCGGCGAGAGGCCGTCGAGCGGCGCGCCCTCCCAGCTGATCGCCCCCGCCGACACGCGCTGCTGGCCGATCACCGCGCGCATCAGCGAGGTCTTGCCGACGCCGTTGCGGCCGAGCACGCAGGTCACCTCGCCGGGCCGCGCCTCGATGGAGACGCGGCGCAGGGCCTGCGCGGCGCCGTAATGCAGGTCGATCCCCTCGACCCTCAGCATCGCTCAGCGCCCCAGATAGACATCGACGACCTCCTGCACGGCGCTGACATGGTCGATCGAGCCCTCCGCCAGCACCGAGCCCTGGTGCAGCACCGTCACCTTCACGTCGAGCGCGCGCACGAACTCCATGTCGTGCTCGACCACCACCACCGAATGCGCGCCCGCCACCGCGCGCAGCAGCTCGGCGGTCTGCATCGTCTCGGCGTCGGTCATGCCCGCGACCGGTTCGTCCACCAGCAGCACCTTGGGGTCCTGCGCCAGCAGCATCCCGATCTCCAGCCACTGTTTCTGGCCATGGCTGAGGTCTCCGGCGAGATCGCCCCGCCGCGCCTCCAGTCGGATCAGCGCCAGCAGCTCGTCCAGCCGCGTCCGCTCCGCGGCGGTGCGGCTGGCGAACAGCATCGCAAAGACGTCGCGGCGGCCCTTGAGCGAGAGCAGCAGGTTGTCCTCGACGGTCTGCGTCTCGAAGACGGTCGGCTTCTGGAACTTGCGCCCGATGCCGAGCCGCGCGACGCCCGCCTCGTCCTGCTTCGTCAGGTCGACCTGCCCGTTGAAGAGCACGTCGCCGCGGTCGGGCCGGGTCTTGCCGGTGATGATGTCCATCATCGTGGTCTTGCCGGCGCCGTTCGGGCCGATGATCGCGCGCATCTCGCCGGGCTTGAGGATCATCGAGAGCCCGTTGATCGCCTTGAAGCCGTCGAAGGCGACGTGGACGTCGTCGAGGTAGAGGATTGAGCCGGCAGCCTGGATCGCCATCGCCCCTACTCCGCCGGCGCCGGGGCGGTCTCGCCCCGTTTCCCGGGCGCAGCCCGGCCGCGCCGCCTGAGCAGCCCCAGCACGCCGTTCGGTAGGAACAGCGTCACGGCCACGAACAGCGCGCCGAGGAAGAACAGCCAGATCTCCGGGAACCACCCCGTCAGCAGCGTCTTGGCGCCGTTCACGGTGAAGGCGCCGAGCGCCGCGCCCACCAGCGTGCCGCGCCCGCCGACCGCCACCCAGATCACCGCCTCGATCGAGTTCGCCGGCTGGAACTCGCTTGGGTTGATGATGCCGACCTGCGGGACGTAGAGCGCCCCCGCGACGCCGGCCATCATCGCCGACACGACGAAGACGAACAGCTTGTAGTACTCCACCCGGTAGCCGAGGAACCGCGCCCGGCTCTCGGCGTCGCGCACCGCGATCAGCACCTTGCCGGCGCGCGATTGGGTGATCGCCCGGCAGAGCAGGTAGCCGCCGCCGAGCGCGACGCAGGACAGGACGAACAGCGACGCCCGCGTCCCCGGCGCCTGGAGGTCGAAGCCCAGCACGTCCTTGAAGTCGGTCAGGCCGTTGTTGCCGCCGAACCCCATGTCGTTGCGGAAGAACGCCAGCAGCAGCGCGTAGGTCATCGCCTGGGTGATGATCGAGAAATAGACGCCCGTGACGCGCGAGCGGAACGCGAACCAGCCGAACACGAAGGCGAGCAGGCCCGGAACCAACAGCACCATCACGCAGGCGAACCAGAACATGTCGAAGCCGAGCCAGAACCACGGCAACGCGTCGTAGTTCAGGAACACCATGAAGTCCGGCAGGACCGGGTTGGCGTAGACGCCCCGGTCGCCGATCTCGCGCATCAGGTGCATGCCCATGGCGTAGCCGCCCAGCGCGAAGAAGGCGCCGTGGCCGAGGCTGAGGATGCCGCAATAGCCCCAGATGAGGTCGACCGAGAGCGCGAGCAGCGCATAGGTCAGATACTTGCCGAACAGCGACACCGCATAGCTCGGCAGGTGCAGCGTCGAGCCGGGCTCGGCGAGCAGGCTCATCATCGGCACGATTGTGGCGAAGCAGGCGAGCAGCAGCAGGAACGCCGCGCCGCGCAGGTCGATCAGCCGGGCGATCATGCCCGGCCCCCCGCGCGGCGCTTCCGCCCGCAGGCCGCGGGGCGCGCCGCGCTCAGCGGCTGGCGAGCGTCACCGAGCCGGGGGTGAAGGCGCGCACGTCGAGCAGGCACTGCGCGCCCTCGACCGTGAAGACGAAGACGTGCTCCTGCCCGTTCGCGCCGGCCACCAGCCGGCAGAAGCGCGAGGGGCCCTCCAGCTCCGCCGGGCAGGTCGCGAGATCGACGTGCTTCACCGCCGCATAGAACTGCGGGTAGGTGATCGGGCAGGGCTGGGACGCTCCGGCCTGCGCCATCGCGGCGTGGCTTGGCGCGGCGAGCAGCATCAGGGGCGCAAGGGCGGCGAGACGGTTCATGGCCATACTCCGGCGAAACGACACGCGCCGCAGTCTGCTCCCCGCCGGTAAAGGCGTCGTTCATGGCCGGCCTCATTGCTCGACCGCCCGGCCCTTGAGCGCGAAGAGCCCGCGCGGCCGTTTCTGGATGAAGAGGATGATGAAAACGAGCACCAGGATCTTCGCCATCACCGCGCCGGCGAAGGGTTCGAGGAACTTGTTGGCGACGCCCAGCGTGAAGGCCCCGGCGAGCGCGCCCCAGAGGTTGCCCCCCCCCC
>CAYGUQ010000278.1:0-6080 GCA_964352995.1 uncultured Rhodobacterales bacterium | reverse complement strand
TGGCCGCGAGCGCCTGCTCCAGATCGGCGATCAGGTCGTCCGCGTCCTCGATGCCGACCGACAGGCGGATCACCTCCGGCCCCGCATTCGCCGCCGCCTGCTGCGCCGGCGTGAGCTGCCGGTGCGTCGTGGAGGCGGGGTGGATGATCAGCGACCGCGCGTCGCCGAGATTGGCGAGGTGGCTGAACAGCTCCACCGCGTCCACCAGCTTCACGCCCGCGTCGTAGCCGCCCTTCAGCCCGAAGGTGAAGATGGCGCTGCACCCCTTGGGGCAGTAGCGCCTCGCCCGCTCCGCCCAGGGGCTCGACGGCAGCCCGGCGTAGTTCACGAAGCTCACCGCGGGGTGCTTCTCCAGCCAGGACGCCACCTTCAGCGCGTTGGCGCAGTGCCGGTCCATGCGCAGGGAGAGCGTCTCGATCCCGATCAGCGTCTCGAAGGCGTTCATCGGCGCCTGGCACATGCCGAGGTCGCGCAGCGTCACCGCGATGCCGTAGAAGGTGAAGGCGAGGTTGCCGAAGGTCTCGTGGAACTTCAGGCCGTGATAGCTCGCGCAGGGCGCGCTGAGCGCGGGGAACTTGCCCGAGGCGGTCCAGTCGAACGTCCCGCTGTCCACGACCATCCCGCCCATCGAGGTCGCGTGGCCGCAGAGATACTTGGTGGTGGAGTGCACCACGAGGTCGGCGCCATGCTCGAACGGGCGGCACAGGTAGGGGGTCGCCGTGGTGTTGTCGACGATCAGCGGCAGGCCGGCCTGCTTCGCGACCGCCGAGGCCGCCGCGAGGTCGGTCACGTAGCCGCCGGGGTTGGCGATCGATTCGCAGAACACCGCGCGGGTGTTCTCGTCGATCGCCGCGGCGACCGCGGCCATGTCCTCGAAGTCGACGAAGCGCGCTTCCCAGCCGAAATGCTTGAAGGCGTGGTTGAACTGGTTGACCGAGCCGCCGTAGAGCCGCGTCGAGGCCACGAAGTTCAGCCCCGGCGCCATCAGCGGGAACAGCGCCATCACCTGCGCGGCGTGACCGCTGGCGCAGGCCACCGCGCCGACGCCGCCCTCCAGCGTCGCGACCCGCTCCGACAGCACCGCGACCGTGGGGTTCAGCAGCCGCGAGTAGATGTAGCCGAGCTCCTGCAGGTTGAAGAGCGCCGCGGCGTGGTCGGCGTCGCGGAACACGTAGGCGGTGTTCTGGTAGATCGGCGTCTGGCGCGCGCCGGTGGCGGGGTCGGGCTTCGCCCCGGCATGGACCTGAAGCGTGTCGAAGCCGTAGGTGCGATTCGCCATGATCTCCCTCCTCAAGCGGTCTTTGCGGAGCGTTCGGCCCCTGCGCGCGCGGAGCCTACACCGCCGGTCGGCGGGGCGACAGGGCCGGGGAACGGCCGCAGGGGCGACCGGAGCGCGCGGCCGGCGGGCGCGCGTTCGGCCCCCGCGCGGCGCGCCGTCAGCCGCGCCGCGACGAGATGACGCCCGTGTTGAAGCCGCCGATGCGCAGCTCGTTGAACAGCCGCTGATGCTCGATCTTCGGGCAGTGGTTCATCACCACCTCGACGCCCCTCGCCTCGGCGCGGGCCGCGGCCTCCCAGTCGATCACCCCGATCTGCATCCAGATCGTCGAGAGGCCCCGGCCGCCGAGCGCCTCCAGCGCCTCGTCCACCACCGCGCCGGCCTCGCTGGAGCGGCGGAAGACGTCCACCATGTCGACGGTCTCGCCCTCGGGAATGTCGGCGAGGCTCGCGCGCACCGGCTCGCCGCCGATCTCCTGCCCGACATAGGCGGGATTGACGGGGATGACCCTGTATCCCTTCTGCGCCAGATAGCGCGCGACATAGGCCGAGGGACGAACCGGGTTGACCGAGACGCCCACTGCGGCGATCACCTTCGTTCGCTGGAGAATCCCGCGCAGCGTAGCGTGGCTGTAGCTCGGCAGGCGCATCGCATGGCTCCCTGAACGGCGAGAGCCATCCCCTATCACCAAAAAAAAGCGCCCGCACGAGGCGGGCGCAAAGTCGGAACGAGGGACAGTGAGTGGTGGGGCGGGCCGGCAGTCGCCGACTGGCCCCGCATCACATGTGGAGACGATACTCCGGATTGGTAGGGAAGTCTCGTTCTCGTTTTGGTTAACCGCCACATTTCTGGCGCAATCAGTCTCGATCCGCCACATTTCTCCTGGCGTGGGCCAGATGCAGCGCGACCGCCGCCGCGTTCGACACGTTGAGCGAGGCGAAGGCGCTCGCGGCGGGAATCGCCGCCAGCGAATCGCAGGTCTTCGCGGTCAGCTCGCGCAGCCCGGCCCCCTCGGCGCCGAGCACGAGGCCGAGCGGGCGGCCAGCGGTCGCGGCGACCGCCTCCGGCAGCGCCTGCGTCGCCGCGCCGTCGAGGCCGATCAGCGCGTAGCCCATCTCCTTCAGCGCGGCCATGGCGCGGGCGAGGTTCGGCGGGCGCAGATAGGGCTGGCGCTCCAGCGCGCCCGAGGCCGCCTTGGCGAGCGCGCCGGTCTCCGGCGCGCTGTGGCGGCGCGGCGCGATCACCGCTCGCGCGCCGAACACCTCCGCCGAGCGCAGCATCGCGCCGACGTTGTGCGGGTCGGTCACGCGGTCGAGCAGCAGCGCGACGGGCGCGGGGTCGTCGGGCAGGGGGCGGCACCGGCTCGACACGTCGCCCCAGTCGAGCGGCTCCGCCTCCAGCGCCGCGCCCTGATGCACCGAGGCGGGGTCGAGCGGCGCGGTGAAGCGGCGCGGGTCGGCGATCTCCGGCGTCATCCCCGAGGCCGCGACCGCCTCCGCCAGACGGTCGGCCGCGTTGCGGGTGAGAATCAGCCTGCGGCGGACGCGGGCGGGGTTCTCCAGCGCCTCGCGCACCGCGTGCAGGCCGAAGAGCCACACCGTCGCGTCCTCGGCGTCCTCAGCCCGCCGCCACGGCGCGCCATGCCCAGATCCGCCGTGCCCCGCTCCGCCATGCCCGAACCGCCCCTGACCCGGCCCGCCGCGCCGAGGAGCCCCGCGCCTGTCGTCGCGCCCGCCGGCCGACCGCCCGCCTGCGCCGCGTCCGCCGTCTCCCTCGCCGCCGCCCTCGCCGCCGCTCTCGCCGTCGTCGGCCACGCTCAGGCCGCCGGCCGGGCGGCGGGCTTCCAGGTCAGCTTGACCGCGAGTTCGGTTTCGGCGCCGGCGCGGGTGATGACGAAGCCGGCCGAGCCGGTGAGCTTCAGCCCCACCTGCACCTCCACCTCGCTCGGCGCCACGGCGAGCTGCGAGAGCACCTCCGTCACGCCGCCGGCGCAGGCGCGCAGCACGCCGAGCGCGTCGCTGAAGCTGCCGGGCGCCTTCGCCACCGTCTCCGCCGGGGCGCCGCCCTTGGCGACCATGCCGCCCAGCGGCCGGGCGCCGGCGGCGCGGGCGGCCGCGTCGTCGATCTCCACCGCCACCGGCCCGTGCGGCGTGTCGAAAACCATGAGATTGGTCATTCTTCGTCCTTGCCCGTGAGCGCGCGCTTCGGCGACAGTGTTCCAGAATGGAGCGGGGGCGTCGATGGCGGACAAGGTCGCGCTGCTGATCGGCAATTCGGTGTACGAGCACGCGCGCCTCGCGCGGCTCTCCGCCCCGTCGGCGGACGTCATCGCGCTGCGCGAGGCGCTCGGCGACAAGGCGATCGCCGGATTCGAGACCGAGCTTCTGCTCAACGCCGGGCTGGACGAGGCGCGCGCCGCGATCAACCGCCTCTTCGCGGACCGCCACCCGGACGACACCGTGCTGCTCTACTATTCCGGCCACGGCGTGCGCGACAGCCACGGCGACCTCTACCTCGCCCTGCCGCGCACCGACCCCGACGACCCCAGCCCGATGTCGCTCGACGCCGACTTCATCCGCAAGCGCATGAGCCGCAGCGGCTCGCGCCGGCAGGTGCTGATGCTCGACTGCTGCCACAGCGGCGCCTTTCAGCCCGGCGCCAAGAGCGGCGGCGGCGACCTGCTGGTGCGGACGGACTTCGACCCCGGCGGCCACGGCCGCTTCGTGCTGGCGGCCTCCGGCGCGGAGGAGAGCGCCTTCGAGGTCGACGGCCGGTCGATCTTCACCCGCCACGTCGTCGACGCGCTGAAGAACGGCGAGGCGGCGGCGGAGCAGGAGTTCATCACCATCAACGACCTGCACCGCTACGTGGCGCGGCGGGCGCCCGACGACAACCCGGCGATGCGGCCGCGTCTGTGGGTCGACGACCAGACCACGCCGCTGATCCTCGCGCGCAACCCCAATCCGCGCCGGCCGCTGCCGGCCGACGCGGTGGCGGCGCTGTGGGAGAGCGACCTCTACGGCGCGCTCGGCGCCGCGGCGCGGCTGTGGGACATGGCGGGCGCCGACCCGCGGATGGCGGCCGACGTCCGCCGCCAGTTCGAGCAGCGCCTCGCGCGGCGCGACGACCTCAACGTGATCGTGGCGGACTGGCTGCGCCAGACGCTCGCGCGTCCCGCCGAGGCGGAGGCCGCGACCCAGGCGGAGCAGGCCGCGGCGTCCCTGCGGCAAGAGCTTGCCGCGGCGCGCGACGACGCCCGCGAGGCGCTCGCCGCCGCCAAGGCCGAGTCGGAGCGGCGGCGCGAGCAGGCGGAGGCCGAGGCCGCGCGGCGCGCCGCGCTCGAAGGCGGCGCCGAGGCCCGGCGGCAGGAGCGCGAGCAGCTTCTCGCCGATCTCAGGCGCGCCGAGAGCGAGCGCGAGGCGCTGCGCGGCGAGGTCGCGCAGCTGAAGGCGGGCGGCGCCGGCGGATCGGGCGCCGGCGGCTCCGGGACAGGCGGCGGCGCGGCGCCGTCGAGCTTCATGGACCTCCTGTGGGGCGGGCGCGCCGGCGAGGCCGCCGACGCCCGCCGCAAGCGGGTGCGCAACTGGGCCATCGTCGCGATCGGGATCGTCATCCTTCTGGCGCTGGCGATGGAGAACAGCGCGCCGGTGGCCTTCTACCCCGCCTATCCCGGCTACTGAGCCCGCCGGACGCGCCGCGCGCCGCGCCAGATGCTCGCGCCCGCCTCGCCGATGCGCAGTCCCGCCGAACGCCTCTCCCTCTCGTCGGGGCGGCGGCCCTTCGATCATGCGCCCGCTGGGCCGATGCGGCCGCCCGCCCTACGCGCGCCCCCGGCTTCGGCGCGCCGCCCCATGCAACGCGCGCTCCGCTCTCCGGGGTGCGGTCGGTCGACCTCCCGCCCCATGCGCCGGCGCCGCCTCCCGTCCTGAGCGCGCGCCGCGCCAGCGAGGCGCCGCCGCCGCGCCCATCTCGCCGCCGAGCCGTCCCGCCAAAGGCCCGTCCGTCTCCTTGGGGCGGCGGCCGATGTGTGGCGCGCTCACGCTGGGGGCGCGGTGTCCCGCCCTGCGCGCGTGGCGCCGAGGAGGCGCGGTCGGCGCTCCCGCGGCCGTTGGACGGGCCGACGTCCCCTCGAACGCCCGACCCTTCGCCGCGGCGGCTCGTCGATCGCCCGGCGGCGCGGTGCGGCTCGCCACTTCTTGCGCGCCCGTCCGGTTCACGCGCGCCCGCTCCGCCGGGGCGGCGGCGCCTCGACCGTGGGCGACTGGAGGCCGCCGGCGATGGACGCCCTTCCGCCTCCGGCGCCTGTCTCAGCCGGCGAGGCGGCCGGTCACCGCATAGGCGAGCAGCGCCGCGACCTGTTCGGGCGTCTCCGCCACGGCCAGCGCGGCGGCGTCGACCTCCTTCAGCGCATGGGCGTGGTCGGGGCCGTGCAGGACGATCAGGGGCTTGCCGAGGGCGGCGGCGTAGCCGGCGTCGAAGGCGGCGTTCCACTGCTTGTACTTCTCGCCGAAGCGCACCACCACGACGTCCGCCTTCTCCAGCAGGGTGCGGGTGCGGATCGCGTTGAGCTGCGCGCCCTTGCGGTCGTGCCAGAACTTGTCGGGCTCCGGCCCGAGGATCGCGACGCCGCAGTCGTCGGACGCCTCATGGTCGGTCACCGGCGCGGTGAAGGCGACAGGGAGCCGCCGCTCGGCGCAGGCGGCGGCGATGGTCTCGCGCCAGTCGGTGTGGATCTCGCCGGAGAGGTAGACGTTCCAGGTCGTCGTCGCGGTCATCGGGAGGCCTCCGTTCAGCTTGAGGG
>CAYGUQ010000277.1:319-6080 GCA_964352995.1 uncultured Rhodobacterales bacterium | reverse complement strand
CTCCTCCGCGGCCGAGACCGCGGAGGAGCAGGCGCAGCCCGCCGCGGCGGAGGACGCCGCGCGGTTCGACAGCCCGAGCCGGTGCACCTTCCCGATCACCGCGTTCCGGGTCACGCCGCCCAGCGCCTTGGCGATCTGGGCCGCGGACTGGCCCTCCGCCCAGAGTTGCTGGAGCTTCTCGACGCGCTCATCCGTCCACGACATATCCATCGCCTCCACCGCGCGACCCTCGCCCTCGACGTCGCGCGCTTACATGTTAGGGTCCGCCGCGTCTCCCGCAACCGGAACCCTGTCAGATAGAGGTTTTCTCCGATGCGCGCCACACCGGACGCCGCTTCGACCCGACGCGCCTCGCAGGCCGGAACGCCGCGCGGCGCGTCCCAGCGCCCCGGCCCCGGCGTCCGCCGCTTCGGCCGGGTCAACTGGCTGGGGCTCTGGACGCTGATCGGCCGCGAGGTGCGCCGCTTCGCGAAGGTCTGGGGCCAGACGCTGCTCGCGCCGCTCGCCACCGCCGCGCTGTTCATGGCGGTGTTCCACTTCGCGCTGGCCGAGCGACGCGGCGACGCGATGGGCGTGGCCTTCATCGACTTCCTCGCGCCGGGCGTCGCGATGATGACGGTGATCCAGAACGCCTTCGCCAACACCTCGTCGTCGCTCATGATCGCCAAGATCCAGGGCTCGATCGTGGACACGCTGATGCCGCCGCTCTCCTCGGCGGAGATCCTCACCGGCTATGCGCTGGGCGGCGTCGCGCGCGGCGCCGCGGTGGGCCTCGCGGTCTGCGCGCCGGTCTTTCTCGCGCTGGGGATCGCGCCGGCGCACCCGATCTGGGCGCTGCTCTTCATTGTGCTCGGCGCGCTCGCGATGGCGCTGGCGGGGCTGATCGCGGGCGTCTTCTGCACCAAGTTCGATCAGATGGCGGCGATCACCAACTTCGTGGTGACGCCGCTCGCGTTCCTCTCCGGCACCTTCTACTCGATCTCGGACCTGCCGGGGCCGGTCTATGCGCTGAGCCACGCCAACCCGGTGTTCTACCTGATCGACGGCTTCCGCTTCGGGGTCATCGGCGTGAGCGACAGCGCCCCGCTGCTGTCGGCGGCGGTGGCGCTGACGACCTGCGCGGGGCTGTGGTTCTGGGCGCTGCGGCTGATCGCGCGGGGGACCGGGCTGAAGGGGTGAGCGCTTGACACAGCCCTGAACACAGGGAGAACATGAGGCCCTGCCGGACCGAGGAGCACCGCGCCATGGCCGCCAACAGAGACTTCGACTTCGAGTTCGGCGGCTGGCGCGTGCGGCACCGGCGGCTGAAGGAGCGGCTGGTCGGCTGCGACGCGTGGGAGACCTTCGACGGAACCTCCGAGACCCGACCGGTGCTGGGCGGCGACGGCAACATCGAGGACAACCTGATCGACTTTCCCGCCGGCGCCTATCGCGCCGTCGCGATCCGGTCGCTCGACGTCCAGACGGGACGATGGGCGATCTGGTGGCTCGCCTCCGTGACCCCCCACAGCCTCGACACGCCGGTGATCGGCCGTTTCGAGGGCGACGTCGGGGCCTTCTACGCCGAAGACACGTTGCGCGGGCGGCCGATCCGGGTGCGCTTCCTGTGGCGGCGCGCGGACGCCTCGGCGCCGCGCTGGGAGCAGGCGATGTCGGCGGACGGCGGCGCGACCTGGGAGACGAACTGGACCATGGATTTTTCGCGCGCCTGACGCCACGCGCGACGGCAGGCGGCTGCGAGCGCGCGTCGCGCTCGCAGCGTTTTCAGGCGCGGGCGCCCTAGCCCGCCCGGTTGGCGATCAGGTCGTCCACCACGGAGGGGTCGGCGAGTGTCGAGGTGTCGCCCAGGCTGCCGGTGTCGTTCTCGGCGATCTTGCGCAGGATGCGGCGCATGATCTTGCCCGAGCGGGTCTTGGGCAGGCCCGGCGCCCACTGGATGACGTCGGGCGAGGCGATCGGGCCGATCTCGGTGCGGACCCAGTTGCGCAGCTCGGTCTTGAGCGCGTCGTCGTAGGTCTCGCCGTCCATCAGGGTCACGTAGCAGTAGATGCCCTGCCCCTTGATGTCGTGCGGGTAGCCGACCACCGCGGCCTCCGAGACCTTCGGGTGCGCCACCAGCGCCGACTCGACCTCCGCCGTGCCCATGCGGTGGCCGGAGACGTTGATGACGTCGTCCACGCGCCCGGTGATCCAGTAATAGCCGTCCTTGTCGCGGCGGCAGCCGTCGCCGGAGAAGTAGTAGCCCTTGAACATCTCGAAATAGGTCGAGACGAAGCGGTCATGGTCGCCGTAGACGGTGCGCATCTGGCCGGGCCAGCTGTCGGCGATGGCGAGCACGCCCTCGCATTCGGTCGCCGCGATCTCCTCGCCCTTCTCGTCCAGCACGACGGGCTTGACGCCGAAGAAGGGCAGAGTCGCCGAGCCGGGCTTGGCCGCCACCGCGCCGGGCAGCGGCGAAATCAGGATGCCGCCCGTCTCGGTCTGCCACCAGGTGTCCACGATCGGGCAGCGTTCGCCCCCGACGTTCTTGTTGTACCAGTGCCAGGCCTCGGGGTTGATCGGCTCGCCGACGGTGCCGAGCAGGCGCACCTTCGACAGGTCGTGCTTCTGGACGAACTCCGCGCCCTTGGCCATCAGCGCGCGGATCGCGGTGGGCGCGGTGTAGAAGATCGTCACGCCGTGCTTGGCGCAGACCTCCCAGAAGCGGCCCGCGTCGGGATAGGTCGGCACGCCCTCGAACATCACCGTCGTCGCGCCGTTGGCGAGCGGGCCGTAGACGATGTAGCTGTGGCCCGTCACCCAGCCGACGTCGGCCGTGCACCAGTAGACGTCGTCGTCCTTGATGTCGAAAATGTACTCGTGCGTCATCGACGCGTAGAGCAGATAGCCGCCCGAACTGTGCACCACGCCCTTCGGCTTGCCGGTGGAGCCGGAGGTGTAGAGGATGAAGAGCGGGTCCTCTGCGTTCACCGCCACCGGCTCGCAATGGTCGGAGACGCGCTCCATCTCCTCGTGCAGCCAGACGTCGCTGGCGGCGTTCCAGGCCACGTCGCCGCCGGTGCGCTTGACCACGAGGGTCTTCACGTCGGTCCCCAGCCGCTTGAGCGCCTTGTCGACGTTGGCCTTGAGCGGCGTGTTGCGGCCGCCGCGCGGGGCCTCGTCGGCGGTGACGACGAGCTTCGCCCCGGCGCCGTCGATGCGGTCCGCCAGCGCGTCCGGCGAGAAGCCGGCGAAGACGATGGAGTGCACCGCGCCGATGCGGGCGCAGGCGAGCATCGCGTAGGCCGCCTCGGGGATCATCGGGAGGTAGAGGACGACGCGGTCGCCCTTCCGCACGCCGAGCCCGTGCAGCACGTTGCCGAACTTCGAGACGTTCTCGTAGAGCTCGCGGTAGCTGATCCGCTTCGAGAGCTTGGGGTCGTCGGCCTCCCAGATGATCGCGGTCTTCTCGCCCTGGCCGAGATGACGGTCGACGCAGTTGGCGCAGACGTTGAGCTGCCCGTCCTCGAACCACTTGATCGACACGTTGTGATAGTCGAACGACGTCGACTTCACCTTCGTGTAGGGCTTGATCCAGTTCAGGCGCTTGCCGTGCTCGCCCCAGAATGCGGCGGGATCGGCGACCGACGCTTCGTACATCGCCTTGTACTTGGCCTCGTCGGCGTTCGCCTGCGCGACGAAGGCGGCGGATGGCGCAAACACGTCGTTACTCATTGAAGGAGCTCCCCCCGGGGCTTCTGCGCGCCGGCGGCGCGGCGCGCGTTTGCTTTTCGCTGCGCAAGATTAATGCGCGCCGCGCTCACACCGCAACCACTAGCGGCGCCGCAGTCGCGAGCGCACGCCGCAGCGCAGTGCCGCCGCACACGCTGACTGCGGCGCGGGGCGCGCCGGCGCCTTGATCGGCGTCAATCGCCGGACCGCCGCGCCGGCGCGCTGACGCGAAACCGCGCGCCGCCCTCGCCGCTCGCCACGAGCGTCAGGCCCCCGCCCTGCATCGCGGCGAGATCGCGCGCGATCGCGAGGCCGAGCCCGGACCCGGCGCGCCCGGCGCCGCCCCGGAAGGGCTGGAACAGGTTGTCGAGCGCCTTCTTCGGCAGGCCCGGCCCGTCGTCCGCCACGTCGATCTCGACCGTCGCGCCCGCCGCCCGCGC
The DNA here is from genome assembly GCA_964352995.1 of uncultured Rhodobacterales bacterium. GTDB lineage: Bacteria > Pseudomonadota > Alphaproteobacteria > Rhodobacterales > Rhodobacteraceae > Rubrimonas. Next base: position 1,929 of record CAYGUQ010000277.1, on the reverse strand, counting down.
CGAGAGCCGCACGACGCCGCCCCGGCCCGCGCCCTCGACGGCCGCGCGGGCGTTGCGCACGAGGTTGACGAGCACGCGGTGGAGCTGGTCGGGGTCGGCCCAGACGCAGAGCGTCTCGGCCACGTCGATCTCGAGCCGCACGGACGCGGCCTCGCCGTTCCCGGCGTCGGGAAACACCGCGTCGGCGACCTCGGCGGCGAGCTGGGCGACGGGCGTCTCGCGCGGCGCGGGCGGAGCCTCCTGCGCCGCGCCGAAGCGCAGGGTGGACTGGCAGAGCGCCACGGCGCGGTCCAGCGAGCCGACGAGTTTCGGCCCGACGCGCGCCGCGACCGGATCGGCCGAGCCCTCGAGCCGGTCGGCGAGCAGCTGCGCCGTGGAGAGCAGGTTGCGCAGGTCGTGCGCGATGCGCGCGACGGCCTCGCCGAGGCTCGCCAGACGCGCCTTCTGGCGCAGGGCGGCGCGCAGGTCGGTCTGCATCGCGGCCAGCGCCTCCTCCGCGACGGCCACCTCGGTCACCGCGCTGGAGGGAACGAAGACGGGTTCGGGCCCTTCGGGGTTCTCGCGGAAGGCGGCCATGCTCGCCACGATGCGCGCCATCGGCCGCACCAGCAGCCGGCGCGTGAGCAGGAAGAGCATGCCGCCGACGAAGATCGAGATGATCAGCGAGAGCTGGAGGATGCGCAGCGCGTAGGCGCGGCTCGCCTTGAGCAGCGGCGCCTCCTCCATGGTGATCTCCACCACGTCCATTCCGGCGTCGGGCGCGCCGATGACGCGGATGACGCGGTCGCCGTCGGAGAACAGCAGCATCACGGCGTCGGCGATCAGCTCCGGCGCCTGCGCCTCGCGCAGGTCGTAGGTCTCCTCGACCATGCGCGCCATCGGGTCGCTGAGCGCCAGCGCGCGGGCGCCGCCGCGCCGCAGCACGATCGAGGCGGCGCCGGCGCGGCGCAGCAGCTGCGCCTCGAGCTCGGGATCGAGCATCCCTTCCGGCGTCGCCAGCATCGCCAGCGAGGCGAGCTCGGCCATGCGCAGCCGGTCAAGCAGGTAGTCCTCCCGGAACCGGGCGACCGAGGGCAGGAAGATCACGACCTCGACCACCATCACCGCGACGATGGCGAGGGTCAGCAGCCGTCCGGAGAGGCTCCTGGTCAGGCTTCGCGCCACACCCTTCGCTCGCACGGTTCCTGCCCCCCCGGAGCGACGACCGGGGCCCACCCTCGCGCCCCGCGCGGCAGCTAAACGGCGCGGACCGGTTTTCGCAAGGCGGGGTCGCGGATTGCGCGCGGAGAGCGCGTCACCCGAAGCGGGCGAGCAGCCTGACGGCGCGCTTGACCCAGGGATTCCCGAAGAGCTTCGGCGCGAAATGGGCGCCGGCGGCGCGCTTCGCGGCCTCGCCATAGGTGGGATAGGGCGCGACCATGCCGGCGAGATCTCCGGCCTTGAGACCCTTGGAGACGGCCAGCGCCACGACGCCGATCAGTTCTCCCGCGCCGCGGCCGACGATCGCGCCGCCCAGCACCTTCCCGCCCGGCCCAATCAGGAGCTTCGCGAAGCCCTCCGTCGCGCGTTCGGCGCGGGCGCGGTCGACCTCGGCGAGGTTCAGCCGCGCG
>CAYGUQ010000277.1:0-309 GCA_964352995.1 uncultured Rhodobacterales bacterium | reverse complement strand
CGGAGACGCGGTCGCCATGGGCGGCGCGGGCCTCGGCCTCGGAGGGGCCCACGGCGGCGATCTCGGGGTCGGTGAAGGTGACGCGGGGAATGTGGTCGCCGCGCGCCTTCGCCGGCAGCCGGAAGAGCGCCGAGCGGATCACGAGCCCGGCGTGGTAGCCGGCGAGATGGGTGAACTGCCCCCGCCCCGCCGCGTCGCCGACGGCGTAGACGCGGCGGTTGGAGACCGAGCGCAGGCCGGCGTCAACGGTGACGCCCTGGCCGTCATGGGCGACGTTCGCGGCGTCGAGCCCCAGGCCGTCGAGCGCGG
>CAYGUQ010000276.1:0-6081 GCA_964352995.1 uncultured Rhodobacterales bacterium | reverse complement strand
GGCCGAGATCGCCCGGGAGGAGTGGGACGATCTGGGCGGCGGGGGCGAGGCCCAGCGGCTCCAGCCGGGGGGGGGCGGGCGGGGGGGGGGCGGCGCGCGACAGGCCGGGCTCGGCGGCGCGCGCGGCCTCCGCGACCTGTCGGCCGATCCGCATCACCGGGTTCAGCGCCGACATCGCCTCCTGAAACACCATGGCGATCTCGCGCGCGCGCACCGCCCGAAGGGCGCGCGCGTCCGCCTGCGCCAGGTCGACAGGGCCCGCCGCGCGGCCAAGCAGGATCGATCCGCCCACGCTGACGCGGCTGCGGGTGAAGGGCGGCTGGTGCTGGCGCAGCACGGCGCGGGCGAACGCCGACTTGCCGGAGCCGGACTCGCCGACGATCGCCACCGTCTCGCCCTCCGCGACGTCCAGATCGACGCCGCGCACCGCCATGCGCGGCCCGGCGCGCGTGGCGAAGGTCACGGTGACGCCGCGGGCGCTCAGCAGCGGCTCAGCCATCGCCGCGCACGTCCACCCGGTCGCGCAGCGCGTCGCCGACGATCTGGAACAGCAGCGTGATCGCCACGATCACGAGCGAGGGCATGCCCGACAGCCACCAGCCGTTGACCAGATAGTCCCGCCCGTCGCCGATCATGCGCCCCAGCGAGGCGGTCGGCGGCTGGACCCCGACGCCGAGAAAGGACAGCCCGGCCTCCATCAGCAGGACGCCCGGAAAGCTCAGCGTCAGCATCACGACAAGCGGCGAGGCGAGATTGGGCAGGATGTGGCGGCGCGCGATCCACAGGGCCGAGCCGCCGAGCGCGCGGGACGCCTCGACATAGCCGGCCTCGCGCAGCTTCAGCGCCTCGCCGCGGACGATGCGGGCGTAGCCCTCCCATTTCACGAAGCCGATCATCACCACGAGCACCCAGACTTCGGTCCCGAGCAGGGCGATGCCGCACAGCAGGAGCAGCAGGTTCGGCAGGGTGATGAACACGTCCGTCACCGTCATCGCCGCCCGGTCGATCCAGCGCCCGCCCAGACCCGCCAGCAGGCCGAGGCCGATCCCGAGGACGGCCGAGAACAGCAGGCCCAGCGTGGCGACGCCGAAGCTGGTGCGGACGCCGTGGAGGCAGCGGGAAAGCAGGTCGCGGCCGATCTGGTCGGTTCCGAGCGGATGGGTCCACGTCCCGCCATCCATCCACACCGGCGGCGCGATGCGGGCGAGCATGTTCACGGCGTTGGGGTCGTGCGGCGCGATCAAGGGCGCCGCGAGCCCCAGCAGCACGATCAGCGCAAGTCCGCTTCCCGCCAGCGTCAGCGTGTCGGCGCGCAGGCGGCGGCGCCGGCGACGTCCTGCGCCCGGCGCCGCGGCCGACGGCGGCGCGTCCAGCGCGGCGTCGCTCATGCGTCCTGCTCCAGGCGCACGCGCGGATCGGCGGCGACATAGAGGCAGTCGACGACCAGATTGATCGCGACCACCAGTCCGGCATAGGCGATCACGCCGAACTGGAGCACGGCGAAGTCGCGATCCTCCACGGCGCCGACAAGGATGCGGCCGACGCCGGGCAGCGAGAACACGGCCTCGACGAAGATCGAGCCGTTGATCAGCCCCGCCACCTCCAGCCCGAGCACGCTTATCAGCGGCGTCATGGCGTTGCGCAGGATGTGCGCGCGCGCGATGCGGCCGGGCGCGAGGCCCTTGCTCTCGGCGGTCACCGCGTAGTCCTGGGCGATGGCGTCGAGCATCGCCGCGCGCATGAAGCGCGCGAGGCCCGCGATCATCGGTATCGCCAGCGTGATCACCGGCAGGACGTAGTGGGCCGGGGTCGCGAGCCCCGTCGTCGGCAGCGCGCGGGCGTAGTAGCCCAGCCACAGGATGAGCCCGATGCCGATCACGAAATGCGGCACGGCGTAGCCGAGGAACGCCACGCCCATCGCCGCCCGCTCTCCCGGCGCGCCGCGATAAAGCGCCGACAGCGCGCCAAGCGGGATGCCGATCGCGATCGCCAGCAGCAGCGCGAGCGAGCCGACCGCCAGCGTCGCGGGCATCCTCTCGGCGTACATCTCCCAGACCCGTTCTCCCGTGAACAGGCTGCGGCCGAAGTCGCCGACGGCCAACCCGCGCAGATAGGCGGCGAACTGCGCCCAGAACGGCTGGTCGAGCCCCCATTTCCGCTCCAGAGCGGCCTGGTGCTCGACCGTTACGCCATGCGGGAACATCCGGTCGAACGGCTCCCCGGAATAGCGCAGCGTCGCGAAGGCGATCAGCAGCACCAGCAGCATCGTCGCCAGCGCGCGCAGCAGGCGCCAGCCCAGAAACCGGGCCATCGCTCAGCGCCCGCTGCGCGCGGCCGGTCGGCGCTCCCCGCTCAGTTCTGCGCGCCGAAGGCGATCTGCCCGGCGCGCAGCGGAAGCACGTAGGGCCGGTGCGCCTTGGGCGGCTCGAAGGCGATGTCGGCGCGCATGCCGTAGACCTCATGCGGCTCATAGAGCAGGATCCAGCCGGACTCCTCTTCGGCGAGTTCAAGCAGCTTGCGGTAGGCGGTCTTGCGGGCCTCGACGTCTACGCCGTAGCGCGCCTGCTCGTAGGTCGCGGCCCATTCGGGATGCGAGGGCTTCCAGAGATCGCGGCTGTAGGTCCACGAGTTCGTGGACCAGTGCGTGTCCATCGCGCCCATCGGGTCGGGATAGTACATCGGGTTGGACCAGGCGCGGATGTCGAGCTTGTCGTAGTCGTAGCTCTCGATCTGGTCGAGCACGAGGTTCAGCCCGCACTCCGCCCATTGCTGCTGGATCACCTGCGCCGCGAGATCGCCGTAGAGGTAGTAGCTCTCGGTGAACTGCGCGACGATCGGTTCGCCGTCGTAGCCCGCCTCGGCCAGCAGCCGCCGGGCCTCCTCGGGATCGTGCCGCACGAGCGCAAGGTCCGGCATGTAGAACGGCGCGCCGTACTCCTCGAACTGATGGGCGGTCGGCACATGGCCCTTGCCGCCCCACAGCCCGTCCACCAGCGCCTGCCGGTCGGTGCACAGGCGCATCGCCTTGCGCACGCGCGCGTCGTCGGTCGGCGGGGTGGTCTGGCGGATGATCCAGACATGGAACATCGGCCAGGTCACGCCCATGGTCGCGACGCCCTCGACCTTGAGCGCGCCCTCCTGATCGGGGGGGATGTTGGCCACGATGTCGAACTCGCCGTTCACCATGCCGGTGACGCGCGAGGCGACTTCCTCGACGCGCTGGAACTCCAGCCGCTCGAACGGCGCCGGCTCGCCCCAATGATCGGCGAAGCGCTCCATCGCCGCGCTGTCGCGCGGCGTGAACGCGACCACGCGGTAGGGGCCTGAGCCGACGGGCTCGTTCGCGGCGTCCTCGAACGCCCGTCCCTCGTAATGCTCCTTCGAGGTGATCCCGGCCGAGCGCGCGGAGATCAGCGTCTCGAAGAGCGGCTCCTCGCGGTGGGTGTGGATGCGCACGGTCAGGGGGTCGACCACCTCGACGTCGCGGAAGTTGTAGAACCAGCGGCCCCAGGCCCCGAAGAACTCCGGATCCTCATGGTGGAACATCCGGTTCAGCGAGAACGCAACGTCCTCGGCGTCCATCGCCGTGCCGTCATGCATCCGCACGCCCTCGCGCAGCGTCAGCTCCCAGACGGTCGGCTCGATGCGACGCCAGGCGGTGGCGAGACCGGGCCTGAAGGCGAGCGGGCTCGCGAAAGGGTCGCGCTCGATCAGGGTGTCGTAGACCTGGTACAGGACGGGCGCGCCGTCGTTGCCGGTCTGGTCCTGCGGATCGAAGTTCGAGATGAAGGTCGGCAGCGCGACGCGCAGCGTCTGGGCGCCCGCCGGCGCTCCCAACGCGGCGGCTGCGACGGCGGAGATGAGAACGGCGCGAGGGGTCATGGCGCGGGCTCCTGCCTGATTGACTTGGGCAATAGGCTATCGCTCGCTCATTCACCTTCCTAATAAAGCTTTTTTGACGCTCAGGCCGCGACGTCGGCGTCCTGCACGCCGGGCGCCGCAGCCTCGAAGAGCGCGGCGACGGCCGGCAGCGCCCGCGCGTCCGGCGAGGCCGCGACGTAGACGCCGCCGCGCGCCGACACTCCCAGAAGGGGCGACGCGACGACGCGGGCGTCGGCGCCCGCCTCGCCATCCAGCACGATGCCGACGCCGAGGCCTGCGGCCGCCGCTTCGCGGACCGCCTCCCGCGTCGGGGCTTCGAGCAGGCGCAGGGGCGGCGCGCCGGCGCGCGCGGCGGCGTCCTCGAACATCGCGCGCGTCATGGATCCCCGCTCGCGCACGATCACCGACCCGCCGGTCAGGTCCGCCCAGCGCAGCGGGCCCGGCTGCGCGTCTCCCGCGCGGCGCAGCCCGACCAGCCCCTGCTCGGCGATGAGCCTCGCGGCCAGGTTGGGCGGGGGCGCGCGCAGCGTCATGATCGCGGCGTCCACCGCGCAGGCCTCCAGGTCCGCCGTCAGCGAGGCGGTGTTGCCCGACGTGAGCGCCAGCGCGAGATCGGGATGCGCAGCGCGCAGACGCCCCAGCGCCGGCATGGCGAAGGCCGGCGTGCTGAAGCCCACGCGCAGGCGGCCCATCCGCAGCGCCCGCAGGTCGTCGGCGGTGCTGTCGAAGCGGTCGATCTGGGTCAGGATCTGGCGCGCGCGGTTGTAGAGTTCGCGCCCCGGCTCCGTCAGCGTCACGCCGTTGCGGCGGTCGAGCACGCGCAGGCCCAGATGGTCCTCAAGGCTCTGCAGTCGCTGGGAGACGGTCGGCTGGCTGATCGACAGCGCTTCGGCGGCGCGGCTGAACCCGCCATGCTCGACGACGGCGGAAAACGCGCGCAACTCGGCTATGGGTATGTCCGCGCTGCGCGATCGACCGTCCTGCGCCATCGGCCCTTCGCCCCTTGCCTGCCATGGTTCGCGTCCCCATACCGCGCGGCCGGCCGGGCGAAAAGCGCCCGCCGCCCCTCAGGCGTCGAACCAGAGCGCGCCGGTCCAGGCGGCGCGGCCCATGGCGTCGCGCACCGCGATGCGCCGCCATTCGCCCGGGACCGGCTCCAGCGGCAGGCTCGCGCGGGTCAGCCCCTCGCCCACGACGCGACGGTTGAAGCTTCCCGGCCCCAGCAGGATGATCGACGCGGCGGGGGAGCAGACCACCTCCAGCGCGTCGTCGACGCGCCGCACGTCGTGGATCAGCGGCCCCTGGCTGGCGTAGTAGGCGCCGGCCTTCAGCGCCTCCAGCAGTTCTTCGGGCTCGTTTCGCTCGGCCTTCGCCATTACCCAGCCGCCGAACGCGTCGGCGACCTTCCAGTGGCTGTCGTCCACGGCGATCGCGCCGAGGCGCCGCCCGGCCGACAGCAGCGCGTCATACATCGCCAGCCCGTCGCCGCGATCGGCGTTGACCGCGCTGGTGTGGTTGTAGACCTCGACCGCATGGGCGGCGTCGATGCTCAAGGCGTCGTCCAGCGTGAGCTGGTACCAGTGCGGATGCGCTATGGCGACGAAGGCGCCGGCCTCGGCGCAGCGGCGGGCGAGCGACGGGCCGGTCTCGTCGGCGGTCGTGGCCGGGAAGTCCAGCGGCAGGCCCACCGCGAGAACATGCCAGTCCAGCCCCTGCGCCGTCCGGGGCGCATGGACCTCCGCGCCGAGCAGCGTCGTGAACCCGGCGGCGCGATACGCCCGCGTGTCGGTCAGCGGAAAGTTGTAGTTGGGCCGGAAATGATCCGTCACCGCCACGAAGTCGTAACCGGCGTCGCGGTAGCGCGCGCAGACGGTCTCGGCCGGCAGGAGGCCGTCCGAATTGTCGGAATGACCATGCAGGTTGCCCCGAAAGAACTCGCCGGGTCGCTCGAACGGCGTCAGCATCGCTGTCTCCCCATTTGCCCCGCGCCACGAGGTAGCGGCGCCGAGCGACAGGTTCATGACGACGATCGCCCGGCGCCGCCCACGATCGGGCGCGCCGGGGCGAAAGGCGGTCGCCCGCCCCGAGCGACCGGCCGCGCCTGACGCCGCGCCGCGCAGCCTCCCGGCGCCGCCGAAAGCCGCCGGTCGCGAGGATATCTGTCGGGCGCGGCGGGAGGAGGGTCGCGCAGGCGGCGGC
>CAYGUQ010000275.1:0-6138 GCA_964352995.1 uncultured Rhodobacterales bacterium | reverse complement strand
CCGATGTGCGCGCCCGGAACCCATGAAGCCGTCCACGCCCGCCTAAGCCGCCGCGCTGCAGGTCGCCTACGGCACCAGCCACGTCGCGCTCGACCACAAGGCGCGGATGCGCCCCGGCGAGCGGCTGCTCGTGCTCGGCGCCGGCGGCGGCGTCGGGCTGACCGCGATCGAGATCGGCAAGCTGATGGGCGCCGAGGTGATCGCCTGCGCCAACTGGGCGGGCGAGGCGGGCGCGGCGAAGGCCGAGGCCGCCCGGTCCCGCGGCGCGGATCACCTCGTCGACGCCGACCCCGATGGCCTGCGCGACGCCGTGAAGGCGCTGGGCGGCGCCGATGTCGTCTACGATCCCGTCGGCGGGGCCCTGTGGCGCGAGGCGATGCGGGCTGCCAATTTCGGCGCGCGGCTGCTGCCGATCGGCTTCGCGAGCGGCGAGGTTCCCCAGATTCCCGCGAATATCGTCATGGTGAAGAACGTCGACGTGCTGGGCCTCTACTGGGGCGCCTATTACCGGCGCGCGCCCCATGTGCTCGCCGAGAGCTTCCGCACGCTGCTCGACTGGTGGGAGCAGGGCCGCATCCGGCCGCATGTCTCGCATGTCCTGCCGCTGGAGGAGGCCGAGGCGGGGCTCGGCCTGCTGCGCGACCGGGCGGCGTCCGGCAAGGTCGTCGTCCGCGTCTCGCTCTAGCGCCGGCGTCGCGGGCGCCGTCACGCCTCCGGCGGCGCGGTCATCTCGTCGGCGAGCCGCTGGCGCGAGGGGATTGCGAGGGTGCGCCCGTCGCGCTTCACAAGGCCTTCCTTGGCCAGTCGGCTCATCTCCCGCGACACCGCCTCGCGATGGCTGCTGATCCGCGCCGCCAGACCGAAATGCGTCGGCGGCCGGCCGATCACCGCCGCGTCGCCGCCTTCGGCGTCCTCGGACAGGCGCAGAAGTTCCCGGATGAGACGGTCGCGCACCAGCAGCGTCGAATACTCGTGAATGCGCTCGATCATGCTGCGGACCTGCCCGGTGAGGCGCAGCAGGATGGCGCGGGAGAAGCCCGGCCGCGACATCAGCGTCTCGAAATCCTCCAGCCGAAGCAGGCCGGCGCGCACCTCCGTCGTCGCGACGACGCTGGCCGACCGCTCAAGGCCGTCGATGGCGGCGATCTCGCCGAAGGCGGCGCCGGGGCCGGCCTCGTGATAGTCGACCATCCGCCCGTCCGCGCCGTGGATGACCACCCGAGCGTAGCCGTCGAGCAGAACGAGCACCGAGCGGCTGCGGTCGCGGTAGGAGATCATCTCCACGCCGCGCCGGTAGTCGCGCTCGACGAGGCGCTCGCGCAGCGCGGCGAGGTCCTCGGGGCCGAGCGCGGCGATGAGATCGAAGTAGCTCAAGGTTCTCCCCGGCTCCATTGGTCGACTGACGGATCGGCCGTTTGTGGGTTTCGCCACAGACAGTAGTCCGACTCTGCCCTTAATTCAGGGTCATAGTGAGACGCTTTGAAAATCAAACGCTTCACGTTGACGCTCCGGGCCGAAGGCGGGCTTCTTGGGGTCGGTGCGGCGGCGGCGAGGTGGTTTGAGCCATGAGATAGTCGCGTTCGTAGAGCCACTGGCGCGGTTCCGGCCCGAGTTCGGTCGGGGCCGCGCCGATCCGCCGGGTCGGCAGGGCCGCCGTCTCCGCCCGGCCGTCCGCCCGCCCGCTGCGCTCAGCCGCGGTCGGCGCCGCCCCGCAGCGCGCGGCGCAGCCGCGCGACGTCCAGCTCCGCGATCGCAGTGGCCTCGACCCGATCGAGCGCCGCCTCCAGCTCGCCGCCCTGCGCGCGGGCGCGCGCCGCGGCGTCGAGCGCGGACTGCAGCGCGTCCAGCTCAGGTCGGGGCGCGTCGCCGTCCGGCCCGATGACGGTCCAGACCCGCTCCGGGCGGGCGCGGCCGCGGATCGCGGCGTTGTCGAGGGCCAGACCGCGCCAGCCGCCTGCGGCGCGGAAGGTGGCCTCGCCGACCAGATTCCACGCGCCGTAGTCCTTCGTCAGGTCCTGAAGCCGCGCCGCGACGTTCACCGCGTCCCCGACGCAGGAGTACTCCAGCCGCCGCGGTCCGCCCATCAGGCCCACGCCGCACAGGCCGGTGTTGACGCCGATCCCGAGCGTGAGCGGCGGCAGGCCCTGCGCGGCGAATTCGGCGTTCAGCCGCTCCTGCGCGGCGTGGATCGCGAACATGGCGCGCAGCGCGCGGTCGGCGTGGTCGGCCGCCGGAAGCGGCGCGTTCCAGAACGCCATCACGCAGTCGCCGATGTACTTGTCCACCGTGCCGCCATGGGCGAGCACCTCCTCGCTGACGGCGGCGAGCATCCTGTTGAGGTAGGGGATCAGCCGGTCGGCCGGCAGGGTCTCCGAAATTCCCGCGAAGCCGCGCGCGTCGCAGAACATCACCGTCAGCTCGCGCTCGACGCCGCGGGCGGCGAGGGCGCCCTCGGGGTCGGCGGTCAGCTCCGCGACGACCTCGGGCGCGACGAAGCGGGCGAACTGCGCGCGCACCGCGCCGCTCTCGCGCCGGCTCCGCGCGACGTTCAGCGCGGTCAGCGCGGCGTACTGCGCCGCCGCGGCGAGCGCGGGATGAACCGGGCTCAGCAGCAGGTCGTGGCGGACGAAGGCGATCCAGGCGCCGCCGAACAGCGCCGTCAGGGTCGCCGCGAGCCCAAGCGCGCCCACAAGCGCGGAGCCGGAGGCGGCGGCGAGCAGCGCCGCGACGCAGGCGGCGACCAGCGCAAGGCGCTCGACGCCGCGGGTCCAGTCCGGCCGCTGCAGGACGCCGCCGCCCAGCGCCTGCTCCAGCGCCTCCGCCTGCACCACGACGCTGTCGACCGCCGTGGCCAGCGGCGTCTCGACCAGCCGCGCGAGGCCCGGCGCCGTGGCGCCGACGAGCACGACATGGCCAGCGATGCGGCCGGCGAGCGCGGGGTCGGGCGCCGCCCCGGCGAGTATGTCGGCGGCGGAGACGATGCGCTCCGGCCGGGGCCCGGCGTAGCGCAGCCACATCGCCCCGTCCGGCGACAGCGGAATCGCGACCGCGCCGACGCGCGCGTCAAGCAGCGCCGGCGGAGCCGAGACGTCGCCGCCCGCCGAGCCGTCGCTCATGCGCAGGAAGTGCCCGCCCGCGCCCTGCGCCAGCCGCAGCGCCTCCAGCGCGAGCGCCGGCGCGATCGTCGGCCCCTCCAGCGCGTCGACGACCGCATACATCTGGGCGCGTCGGACCACCGCGCTCTCGCCGACGCCCACGCCGCCGAGGCCGTAGCCGGCGGCGGCGCGGCTCAGGATCGGCAGCGGCGCCTCGATCCCGGCGAGACGCGGCAGCGCGGCCGCGGGGTCGGAGCCGGCGACCACGAGGCCGTACTTGCGCTCGAAGGGCTGCGCGGCGCCCGTCCCGCCCGAGGGCAGGGCGCCGAGCGCGACGCCGCCCTGGGCGATGACCTCGGCGAGCAGCGCGTCATGCGCCGTGTCGCCGGTCGGCGGCGCGACCGGCGCCCGGCCCGCCTCGAAGAGCCGGGCCTGCGCCTCGGCCCGCTCGGGGGAAGTGCGGTCGGGTTCGGCGAAGAGAATGTCGAAGGCGATGGAAGCCGCGCCCAGCGCCCGCAGCCGGGCGATCAGTTCGGCGACATAGGTCCGCGGCCAGGGCCACTGCCCGTAGACCGCGAGCGAGGCCGCGTCGATCGCCACGACCCGCACCGGCGCCTCGGGGTCGTAGGCGCGCGGCGCGGCGCGCTGGTACGCGTCGGCCACGAGCGCGCCGAGGGGGCCGAGCCGCGCGCCCTGCGCCGCCTGGAGCATGAGCGCGGCGCCGAGGACGCCGACAAAGGCGAGGGCCTGCGGCCAGTTGCGCCGCGCCCAGCGCCAGCGTGCGCCGCCGCTCACCTGCGGTCGGCGCCGAAGATGCCCGTCACCTCGGCCGCCGCGCCGGCGGGCGTCGTGGCGGTGACGCTGAAGCGCCCGGCGGTCGCCGCGGTCGGGTCGCCGCCGCCCGTGAAGAACGCGCCGTCGACCCGGCCGGCGCCGCCGTTCGCGACGCCGGTGAAGGTTCCGCCGTAATGGGCGCCGCCTTCGGCGCCGGCCTCGGAGACGACCGAAGTGAAGGTCTGGCCGAGAATGCCGCTGACGCGCGCCGTGCCGACGCGCGCGCCGAAGTGATACTGCAGCCGATAGGCGCCGCCCTCGACATAGGCGGCGCCCGCGCCGGGTTCGACGACATGGCCCAGCGCGAAGCCGTCGTAGCGCCCGACATGGGTCGCGGCCCTGACGTCGGCGAGGTCGGAGACGACGCCCGCCACCCAACTCCCGACGTGCAGCCTTTCGCGCTCGGCCGAGAGCGGCGCCGCGGGGGCGTCGGCCCCGACGCTCAGCTCGCCCGCCCACCATCCCCAGCGAAGATGCTCGGGCGCCGAGCGGTTGGCGTCCAGCAGGCCGCCGTCGCCGACGAGGCCGGAGGAAGCCAGCGCGCCGCTGAAGGCCTGCTGGTTCCCCTCGGCGTTCGTACGGGGCGGCAGGTCCGCGCCGTTCGCCGAAAGCGCGCCGCCGGTCAGCAGGCCGTCGGTTCCGGCCGGCGTCGACGCGGCGAAGACGCGGTCGTCGCGCATGGCGCTCTCCCCGGCGCCGCCGAAGACGAGGCGCGCGCCGTCGATGCGGGCGCCGCCGCCGCTCGCGCGCAGTCCGCCGATCTCCGCCGCGACGGCGTTGCGCGCTGGGTCGAAGCCGACGACGACGTCGCCCGGCGCGCCGGTCGAGACGAGATAGGCGCCGCCGACCTGCGCGCCGGCCGGCTCGAAGCCCGTGAACGACGTTCCGTGCGCCGCGGCGAAGCCGCCCGTCAGCGCCGCGTCCAGCCCGGCGGACGCAGTCGCTTCGAGGTCCGTCGCCGCGATGGGAGCGGCGAGCGCGATCCGCGCATCGGCCGCGACGACGTTCGTCTCGGCGAGCGTGGCGAGCCTCGCATCGCCGAAGACGGCGTCCGCCGACGCTGCGTTCGACCATTGCCCGAAGCGCGCCGCCTCGACGCCGGTCGTCGCCGAGCCCTGTCCGAGGACGAAGTACGCGCCGTCGTCGCCGAAGGTCGTCGATCCGTCGCCGGGGTCGAGCGCCGCAAAGGGTATCGCGCCGAAGCCTGGCGCGTCGGCGGCGTCGAACCGGGTGAAGAGCAGCGCCCGGCCCGCCACGTCCGGCAGACCGGCCGCGTTCGGCCCGCCCGGGGCGGTCATGACGGTTAGGGCGCTGCGCTGCGCCGCGCCTTCGCCTTCGACGGCGAACTGCCCCAGCATCCAGACGCTCGCGGTGGGGCTTGCGGCGCCGAGGCCTTCAGAAGGGGCGCGGATCGCCGGCGCGCCGCGCTCTCCGATGAAATGGAGCATGGGCGCGGGGCCGGCGACATCCGCGACGCCGACGGGGCCGGGGACGACGCGATCGCTCAGGAGTTCGGTGGAGAGGGCGTAGCGCCGGGTAAGCGCGCCGTCCTCCGACGTCTCCGCCCAATCCGCGCGCGGCGTCGGCGCGCCGAAGAAGGCGAGCGTCAGGAGAGGCGCGCCGGCGTCGGCGGCGCGAAATCCGTCGAGCGAGAAGACGCCGGGGTCCACGAAGCGCACGAAGGCGCCCGCGCGCGCGTCGCGGACCGCGTCTCCGCGGAAGAAGCCGGCGACCTGCGGAACCTCCAGCGCGCCGTCCGCCGCCGTCTCCGCGGTCACGACGCTGAGGGCGCCGGCGTCGGGAGCGCCGATGAAGCGCACGAAAGGGACGCGGCCGTCCGGGCTGGAGACCAGCCCCTTGCCGGCGGGCGACGCGACCGCTCCGCCCGCCGCATCCGTGAAGCCTGCGTCGCCGGTCGCGAAGCGCGCGCCGGAGAAGGAGAGCGTGCGCGGCGGCGCCGGCTGCGGGTCCGGATTCGGTTGCGGTTGCGGATCGGGTTGCGGTTGCGGATCGGGTTGTGGCTGCGGCTGCGGTAGGGGCGTCGGCTGCGGCTTCGGCGTCGGCGTCGGCGTCGGCTGCGGCGTCGGTTGAGGTTGGGGCGACGGCTGCGGCTGCGGCAGCGCGCCCGGTTGCTGAGGCGGCGTCGGCGACGGCTGCGGCTGCGGCGACGGCTGCGGCTCAGGTTGCGGCTGCGGCGCCGGCGAAGGGC
>CAYGUQ010000274.1:0-6152 GCA_964352995.1 uncultured Rhodobacterales bacterium | reverse complement strand
TCCCCCGCCACGACTACGCCGCCATGTTCGGCCCCACGACCGGGGACAGGGTGCGGCTGGCCGACACCGAGCTGTTCATCGAGGTCGAGCGCGACCTGACCACCTATGGCGAGGAGGTGAAGTTCGGCGGCGGCAAGGTCATCCGCGACGGCATGGGCCAGAGCCAGCACCCCCGCTCCGCCGGCACGGTCGACACCGTGATCACCAACGCTCTGATCGTGGACTGGACCGGCGTCTACAAGGCCGACGTCGGCCTGCGCGACGGGCGCATCGCGGCCATCGGCAAGGCCGGCAACCCCGACACGCAGCCGGGCGTCGACATCGTGGTGGGGCCGGGGACCGAGGCCATCGCCGGCGAGGGGCGCATCCTCACCGCGGGCGGCTTCGACAGCCACATCCACTTCATCTGCCCCCAGCAGATCGAGGACGCGCTGGCGAGCGGCATGACGACGATGCTGGGCGGCGGCACGGGCCCCGCGCACGGCACGCTCGCCACCACCTGCACGCCGGGCGCCTGGCACATCGGGCGGATGCTTCAGGCCTTCGACGCCTTCCCGATCAACCTCGCGCTCTCGGGCAAGGGCAACGCCTCGCTTCCGGCGGCGCTGGAGGAGATGGTGTGCGCCGGCGCCTGCGCGCTGAAGCTGCACGAGGACTGGGGCACGACGCCCGCGGCCATCGACTGCTGCCTCAGCGTCGCCGACGCGATGGACGTGCAGGTGATGATCCACACCGACACGCTCAACGAGTCGGGCTTCGTGGAGAACACGCTCGCCGCCATCAAGGGCCGCACCATCCACGCCTTCCACACCGAGGGCGCCGGCGGCGGCCACGCGCCGGACATCATCAAGGTCTGCGGCGAGGCGAACGTCATCCCGTCCTCGACCAACCCCACGCGGCCCTTCACGGTGAACACGCTCGACGAGCATCTCGACATGCTGATGGTGTGCCACCATCTCGACCGCTCGATCCCCGAGGACGTGGCCTTCGCGGAGTCCCGCATCAGGCGCGAGACCATCGCGGCGGAGGACATCCTGCACGACATCGGCGCCTTCTCGATCATCGCCTCCGACAGTCAGGCGATGGGGCGCGTGGGCGAGGTCGCGATCCGCACATGGCAGACGGCGCACAAGATGAAGGTGCAGCGCGGCCGCCTGCCCGAGGAGACCGGCGACAACGACAATTTCCGCGTGCGCCGCTACATCGCCAAGTACACCATCAACCCCGCCATCGCCCATGGCATGAGCCACGAGATCGGCTCGGTCGAGGTCGGCAAGCGCGCCGATCTGGTGCTGTGGGACCCCGCCTTCTTCGGCGTGAAACCCGAGATGGTGCTGGTCGGCGGAACCATCGCGGCGGCGCAGATGGGCGACCCCAACGCCTCGATCCCCACGCCGCAGCCGGTCTACACCCGGCCGATGTTCGGCGCCTACGGCCGCTCGAAGGAGCGCGGCGCGGTGACATTCGTGTCGGGCGCCGCGGCCGAGGCCGGCGTCGGCGCCGCGCTCGGCCTCGCCAAGGACGTGGTCGCGGTGAAGAACACCCGCGGCGGCATCGGCAAGGCCGCGATGAAGCTCAACGCCGCCACCCCGAAGATCGAGGTCCACCCCGAGACCTACGAGGTGCGCGCCGACGGCGAGCTGCTCACCTGCCAGCCGGCCGAAGTGCTGCCGATGGCGCAGCGCTACTTCCTGTTCTGAGCTCGGACAGCCCGGCTCACGCCGGCTCGACATGGCCGTAAAGCCAGTCGAGCCGGCCCATCGCCACTGACGGCGCAAGCCGCGCGCCCAGCCCCAGCACGCCGCGGCGCAGCGCGCGCGCCGGGCCGGGCGGCTGGTGGAAGAGCCCCGCATTGGCGCGCGCCCGCGCCTGCACGGCCTCCGCCCTGCCCCGCCGCGCCGCCTCGTAGGCCGCCAGCGCCGCCTCCACGCCCTCGACGCCGGCGCCGCGCAGCAGCCGCGCGAGCGCGGCGCCGTCCTCGATCGCCTGCACCGCGCCCTGCGCCATGAAGGGGAGCATCGGGTGGCAGGCGTCGCCCAGCAGCGCCGTGCGGCCCCTGCTCCAAGAGGGCGGCGGCGGCCGGTCGAAGAGACCCCACAGAAAGCACCGCTCCACCGCAGCCAGCAGCGGCGCCGCCGCCCAGCCCGCGAAGGCCGCGCGCATCTCCTCCGGGTCTCCCGCCGCCGACCAGCTCTCGGCCGTGCGCCCCTCGCCGTCCCAGGCGTCGCGCTCGACCACCGCCACGACGTTGACCAGCGCGCCGCCGCGCAGCGGATAGGTCACGAGGTGCCGCCCGGCGCCCGCCCATACGGTCGCCTCGGGCTTCGCCCAGCCGGGCGCGGCCTCGGCCGGCACGGTCGCGCGCCACGCGACATGGCCGAGAAACCTCGGCGCGACCGGGCCGAAGAGCGCCGCGCGCAGGGTCGAGCGCACCCCGTCCGCCGCGATCACGACGTCGGCCTCCTCGGCGCCCTCCTCCAGCAGCAGCGCGCCGTCCGTCGCGCCCATCGCGCGCGCGCCCAGCCGCAGCCGCGCGCCGGCCGCCTCGGCCGCGTCGCGCAGCGCGGCCAGCAGGTCGGCCCGGTGGACCTGAAGATAGGGCGCGCCCCAGCGCCGCTCCGCCGCGGCCCCCAGCGGCAGCGAGAAGATCAGCCCGCCATCCTCGCCCCGCCGCATCGCCGCCGCCTCCGGCGCGACGGCGCGGCGCGCGACGGCCTCCAGCGCGCCCGCCCGCGCCAGCAGCCGCGCGCCGTTGGGGCTTATCTGGATGCCGGCCCCGACCTCGCCCAGCGCAGGCGCCGCCTCGCACACCGTCACGTCGAGCCCGGCGCGCGCCAGCGCCGCCGCCGCGAACAGCCCGCCGAGCCCGGCGCCCGCCACCGCCGCCTTCAACCGTCGCGCCATGCCGTCGCCCCCGCAGCGTCTGACCCCAATGTATTGTTGCGCATCGCGCCCGCGCCGCACAATCTGGAGCCGTCAGAAACGACGTCACGGGAGGGGCGCATGGCCGGAGAAAAGGACAGCTTCGAGATCTACGAAGACAAGCGCGGCGAATGGCGCTGGCGGCGCAAGGCGAGCAACGGCAAGCTCGTGGGCGCAGCCTGCGAGGGCTACAAGAGCCGCGCCGACTGCGAGGCCAACATGAACCGCGGCCCCAACGCGGCCGACAAATGGGAATTCTACGAGGACAAGCGCGGCGAATGGCGCTGGCGGCGCAAGGCCTCCAACGGCCAGATCGTCGGCGCCGCCTCAGAGGGCTACAAGGCCCGCCGCGACGCCGAGGCCAACGCCGAGCGCTTCGGCTGGAAGGCCTGATCCGGCCGACGCGACGGCGCGGCGCAGTCAGGCGCTTGAAAAGGGCGCTTTGGGGCCCCTTCGCACTTCGCGCGGCCCTAGCGATGAAGACGGCGAAAAACCTTTACGTCTGAGGGGGTTGGACCTCTCCCTCCCGTCCGGTTAGCCCACGCCGCGCCGAACGTTGGATCTTGCGCGGCGAGCCCAGAGTTCCCGATGCGCTCAGGCGCGCGGGGGCTCTGTCGTCAGGCGAGTCCTCGCACGTCCCCTGGCGGCGCCGGCGCGCTCAGAGCCGGCCGTGGCAGTGCTTGAACTTCTTGCCGGAGCCGCAGGGGCAGGCGTCGTTGCGGCCCACGCGGCCCCACGTCTCGGGGTCTTCGGGGTCCACGCCCTCGACCTGCGGGCGGTCCGCCGAGGCCTGGCCCACGACGTCGCCGGCCATCGCCATCTCGGGCGCCGGGGCCGGCGCCATGGCGGGCTGCTCCGGCGGCTGGGGCGCTGCGAGCCGCACATGGCTGAGCTGCCCGGTCACCTCGAAGCGCAGCCGGCTCAGCAGGCTCTCGAACAGCGAGAACGCCTCGGACTTGTATTCGTTGAGCGGGTCGCGCTGGCCGTAGCCGCGCAGGCCGATCACCGAGCGCAGGTGGTCGAGCGTCACGAGATGCTCGCGCCACATCGTATCGACCGTCTGCAGCAGCACGGCCTTCTCGATCTGCCGGCTGATGTCTGAGCCCATCTCGGCGTTCTTCTGCGCCGCCGCCTTGTCTGTCTCGGCGTAGAGCCGCTCGCGGATGGTCTCGTCGTCGACGCCTTCCTCCGCCGCCCACTGCTCGATGGGCAGGTCGCGCCCGAAATACTTCGCGACCTCGGCGTGAAGCCCCTTGGCGTCCCACTGCTCGGCGTAGGCGCGTTCGGGAATGTGGCGCGAGACCAGTTCGCCGATCACGTCGTGGCGCATGTCCTTGACCGTGTCGGAGAGGTCGCCCGCCTCCATGATCTCCCTGCGCTGGGCGAAGATCGCCTTGCGCTGGTCGTTCATCACGTCGTCGAACTTCAGCAGGTTCTTGCGGATGTCGAAGTTGCGCGCCTCGACCTTGCCCTGCGCCTTCTCGATGGCCTTGTTGACCCAGCGATGGACGATGGCCTCGCCTTCCTCGAGACCGAGGCGCTTGAGCATCGTGTCCATCCGCCCGCCGCCGAAGATGCGCATCAGGTCGTCTTCGAGCGACAGGAAGAACGAGGAGCGGCCGGGGTCGCCCTGCCGGCCCGAACGGCCGCGGAGCTGGTTGTCGATGCGCCGGCTCTCATGGCGCTCGGTGCCGATCACCCAGAGGCCCCCGGCGGTAAGCGCCTGCTGGCGCAGCGCTTCGGTCTCCGCCTCGACCCGCGCCGTGATCGCGGCGACCTTCTCGGGATCGGCCTCCTCGCCGACCTGCTCGGCGACGGCCATCTCGACGTTGCCGCCGAGCTTGATGTCGGTGCCGCGGCCGGCCATGTTCGTCGCGATCGTCACGGCGCCCGGCCGCCCGGCCTGCGCGACGATGAACGCCTCCTGCTCGTGATAGCGCGCGTTCAGCACCTTGTGGGGCACGCCGGCCTTCTTGAGCGCGTCCGACAGCTGCTCGGACTTCTCGATGGAGGTCGTGCCGACGAGGATCGGCTGGCCGCGGCGCCGCCCGTCCTTGATCGCCTCGATGATGGCGTGGGTCTTCTCGCGCCCCGTGCGGTAGACCTGATCGTCGTCGTCGACGCGCGCCACCGGCACGTTGGTCGGGATCTCCACGACGTCGAGCCCGTAGATCGAGTGGAACTCCTCCGCCTCGGTCAGCGCCGTGCCGGTCATGCCGCCGAGCTTGTCGTAGAGGCGGAAGTAGTTCTGGAACGTGATCGACGCCATGGTGACGTTCTCGGGCTGGATCTGGCAGCCCTCCTTCGCCTCCACCGCCTGATGCAGGCCGTCGCCCCAGCGCCGCCCGTCCATCATGCGGCCGGTGAACTCGTCGATGATGACGACCTTGCCGTTCTTGACGATGTAGTCCTTGTCGCGCGTGAACAGCTTGTGGGCGCGCAGCGCCTGGTTGACGTGGTGGACGACGCTCACGTTCTCGGGGTCGTAGAGCGTCGCGCCCTCCTTAACGAACCCCGCCTCGCGCAACTTCTCCTCGATGAACTCGTTGCCGTCCTCGGTGAGGATGGCGCTGCGCTGCTTCTCGTCGACCTCGAAATGCTCCGGGCTCAGCGACGGCATCAGCCCGTCGATGCCGACATAGAGGTCGCTCTGGTCCTGCGCGGGGCCGGAGATGATGAGCGGCGTGCGGGCCTCGTCGACAAGGATGGAGTCCACCTCGTCGACGATGGCGAAGGCGTGCCCGCGCTGCACCATGTCCTCGAGCCGGAACTTCATGTTGTCGCGCAGATAGTCGAAGCCGAGCTCGTTGTTCGTCGCATAGGTGACGTCGCAGGCGTAGGCGGCGCGGCGACTTGCATCGTCAAGTCCCGGCACGATGACGCCTGTCGTCAGCCCGAGAAAACCATAGACCTTCGCCATCCAGGCGGCGTCGCGACGCGCCAGATAGTCGTTGACGGTGACGACGTGCACGCCCTTGCCGGTCAGCGCATTGAGATAGACGGGCAGCGTGGCGACCAGCGTCTTGCCCTCGCCGGTCTTCATCTCGGCGATGCGCCCCTGATGCAGCATGACGCCGCCGACGAGCTGCACGTCGAAAGGCCGCAGGCCCAGAGCGCGCTTGGCGGCCTCGCGCACGGCGGCGAAGGCTTCGGGCAGCAGCGCGTCAAGGCTCTCGCCGCCGGCGACCCGTTCGCGGAACGCCGCGGTCTTGGCGGCGAGAGCCTTGACG
>CAYGUQ010000273.1:0-6184 GCA_964352995.1 uncultured Rhodobacterales bacterium | reverse complement strand
CTTCAAGACGCTGCTCGACCAGCTCGCCCGCGACGAGGAGCCTCGCGAATGAGCGGCCGGCACGCCTTCCACGAGCTGCTCGGCGAGGAGACGCCTGCGCTGCGCGCGTTCGCCCGCTCGCTCTGCCACAACGCCACCCTCGCCGACGATCTGGCGCAGGAGACGCTGATGAAGGCCTGGGCGAAGCGCGACAGCTTCCAGCAGGGCACCAATCTGCGCGCGTGGCTCTTCACGATCCTGCGCAACACCTTCTACTCGCATTTCCGCAAGCGCCGCCGCGAGGTCTCCGACAGCGACGGCGAGCATGCGGCGCGCCTCGCCTCGCGGCCGACGCAGGATCATGCGCTGGCGCTCAAGGATTTCGTCACCGCGCTGCACACGCTGCCCGAAGACCAGCGCGAGGCGCTCGTGCTCGTCGGGGGCGCGGGGCTGAGCTACGAGGAGGCCGCGGAGATCTGCGGCGTCGCCATCGGCACGGTGAAGAGCCGCGTCAGCCGCGCCCGCGCCAAGATCGCCGAGATCATGGGCGTCGAGAACGGCGCCGACCTCGTCGCCGACGCCACGATGGACGCAGCGGTGGCCCGCTCGATCGCAGGAGCCGCCGCCTGACCACCGGGAGCAAAGTCGGGGAGCCACCGCCAGGGCGGCCGACCGTGCGGCGGCAGCTCGCGGTCATGCTCGGGTTCGCCATCCTGCCCGCCGTCGCGCTCGCCATAGCCGACGGCGTGCGGCGTTACAGCGACGCCGTGGACGAGGCGCGCTCGGCGTTCATGAGCGACGCCATCGTCGAGGCGCAGGGCGCGCGCGACGCGCTGGTGCGGCTCGAGTCGGCCGTGTCGACGCTCTCGCTCAACCCCGAGATCGCCAGTTTCCGCCCCGCCTGCGACTCGGTGCTGGAGAAATTCGAGGCCGGCTGGCCGATGATCCTGCGCGCGGTCGCCACCGACATGTCCGGCGCGGTCAAATGCGCCTCCACCGAGGAGGCCCGCGGCGTCGACATGTCCGCCAGCCCCTCCTTCACGAGCTTCAGCAAGCGCCCCGCCTTCGGTCTCGGCGTCTCCTCGCGCGGGGTGATCTCGGGGCGCGAGGTCATCTACGCCGTCGCGCCGCTGAAGGTCGACGACGAGCTTCGCGGCATGCTCGCCATGTCGATGCCGGTGACGCAGGTGCGCTTCTTCATGGGGCCGAGCGGCGACGGCGGCATCGCGCGGCGGCGAGCGGTCATCGACTACAACGGCGAGGTGCTCGTCGAGGCCGCAGGCGACGCGCAGACGACCGCCTGGCTGCCGGCCCCCGGCGCCGCCGGCGCGTTTCTCGACGCGCGCGAGCGGGTGTTCCCGGCGACGTCGCGGGACGGGCGCAGCATGCTCTACGCGACCGCGCCGCTGATCCGCGGCGAAAGCTGGCTGGTCGCCGCGGCGCCCGACGACCTCGTGGTCAAGCGGGCGCTCTGGCGCACCGTGCTGCCGATCTCGGCCCCGTTCATGATGCTGGTGATCGCCGTCTTCGTCGCCTATTTCGCGCTGGACCGGCTGGTCATCCGCCACCTCATCCACCTTGCGCGGATCACGCGGATCTACGGCTCCGGCAAGCTCGACCTGCGGCCCGCCGTCGGCGAGGGCGCGCCGCAGGAGATCGCGTCGCTGGCGGCCGATCTCGGCTCCATGGCCGGCAGCCTCGCGGAACGCCAGGCGGCCCTGCGCCGCTCCGCCGAGCAGAACCGCATCCTGCTGCTGGAGGTCTATCACCGGGTGAAGAACAGCCTGCAGATGATCGTGAGCCTGCTCGCGCTGCAGACCCGCCGCGCCGAGACCGACATCGAGCGCGAGGCGCTGGAGCGGATCGGCGGCCGCGTGCACAGCATGGCCCTCGTCCACGAGAAGCTCTACGAGGCCAAGGATCTCAACGCGGTCGATCTCGGCGCGCTGCTGCGCGACATCGCGGCCCATGTCGTCAACGCGCGGGTGCTCGACGGGCCGGGCGCGGGCATGCTGCGCCTCGCGCTCGACGACGTCACAGAGACGCCGGAGCGCGCGACGCCCGTGGCGATGCTCGTCAACGAGGCCATGGTCAACGCGGTCAAGCACGGCGGCCGGGACGCGCCGATCGACCTGTCGCTGCGGCGCGACGGGGCCGGCGGCTACGTCGTCGAGATCGCCAACGCGGCCAGCAGGCCGCAGGACCCGCCGGCGGCCGGCGGCGCGCTCGGCGCGCGCATCATGAGCGGTTTCGCCCGGCAGCTTCGCGCCGAGATGCGGTCGGGGTTCGAGGGCGGGCGCTACGTTGTAGCTCTCGCCGTGGGCGCTCCGCCCCGGGCGGGCGGCGACGCCGCCGACGACGCCCCGCCGCCGGACGATCCCGGCCCAACCTCCGGCCCAACCTCCGGCCCGAGCGCCGGCCCGAGCGCCGGCCCGAGCTCCGTCCCGACCTCCGGCCGGGCGGATCCCGCCTAGCGGCGCCGCGGCTGCGACCGGCCGGCCCGCGGCGTCTGAACGCTTTCGTCTCCGGCGCGTTGGGCGGGGGCGGACGCATTCGGGATGGAGGGAGCCATGGCGCAGGACGCGACACGGGGCGCGGAGTCGATCGGAGACGTGCTGGACAGACTGAAGCAGGCTGACCACGGCGACGACATATCGGTCGGCGACGTGCTCGGCGCGCTGGAGGACCGCTCTCTGGGGGTGATCATCGCCGCGCTGGGGCTGCTCGCGGCCCTGCCGGTGGTCGGCGCCATACCGGGCGTCTCGATCCTGATCGGCCTGCTCCTGCTGATCGCGGTGGCGCAGGCGCTGCGCGGCCGCAAGGGGCTCTGGGCGCCGGCATTCGTCCGCCGCAGGGCGATGGACGACGAGGATTTCGACGCCGCCGTCGAGCGCGTCAGGCCCTACACCGACTGGGTGGACCGCCGCCTCAAGCCCCGCGTCGAGGCGCTGACGCGCACCGAGCCGGCGCGCTGGACGATCATCGCCTGCGCCGCCGTTCTGGCGGTGAGCCTCGTACCACTCGCCGTGGTGCCGTGGGGCGTTCAGGCGCCGGCGACGGGTCTCGTGGCGCTGGGGCTGGCGCTGATGACGCGGGACGGCGCGATGGCCCTCGTCGGCTACGGCTTCGCCGCCGCCACCGTCGCCATCGCCGTGCTGATGCTCTGAAAGCACCGGCGAAAGGCTCCGCGGCGGAACTAATCGGACCCCGCGGCGTTTGTTGAATATCGATCAACTCACAGGAGGTTCACATGCTGGGCTGGGCTCTTACTTTTCTCGTCGTTGCTCTCATCGCGGCGCTGTTCGGTTTCGGCGGCATCGCGTCGGCTTCCGCCGGCATCGCGCAGCTTCTGTTCTTCGTCTTCATCGCGCTGTTCGTGATTGCGATCATCGCAAACGCAGTCCGCGGCCGCTCGCCGCGGATCTGAAGATGGCGCGCGCAGCGCCGCCGCGCCGGGACGCGGCGGCCCGCCCGCACCTCACCGGATGAGGTGCGGGCGTCGCGTGAACTGGAGATAGCCGCTGTCGAAGCCTGCGATGCGCTCCAGCGCCTTGCGGTCGTAGATGATCAGCATGCCGTTGCGGAACGAGATCACGCCGTCCCGATCGAAGGCTCTGAGCACCTTATTCATGTGCACGAGGCTGATGCCGAGGATGTCGGCGAAATCCTCCTGGCTGAGCGGGACGAGCAGCTCCGGAAACGTCACCATGTCGATGATTTCCAGACGCGACACCAACTCGCACAGCACATGCGCCGCGCGCGCCCGCGCGCTGCGCCGGCCGAGCGAGACGATCCGCTCGGCGAGGATGCTCTCCTCATGGGCGTTGGCCCACGCCAGCGCGGTGGCGAGGTTCGGCACGCGGGAGAGCGCGTCCTTCGCCGCATCCGGGTCGATCTCGAACGCCGTGACAAAGTTCTTCGCGACGTGGTCGAACTCCGAGCTGCGGAACAGCATCGCGTTCAGGCCGACGAAATCCCCCGGAATGGCTACGTTGACGATCTGCCGCGAGCCGCTCTCCATCGTGCGCGAGCGCACCGTCCAGCCCGAGTCCAGCAGGAAGATCGCCTCGTAGTCCTGCCCCTCGCGGATGATCGAGGCGCCGGGTTCGAACTCGCGCACCCGCACGCACAGCGCCTCCAGCACCTCGCGCACCGCGTCTGTCACCGGAAAGAAGCCCTCGAGCTTCTGGGCGAGCGCCTTGCTCATCGTTTCGAGACGTTCATGCCGGCCCTCGTGCAGCATCGACGTCGGTCTCCCTTCCTGCCCCGCGTCGCCCCCGGGGCTGGCGGGAAGACCGGGCGGATCGCGGGCGCGACCAGCTTCGCCATGGGGTCGACCGGCGCCGGAATGCGCCGCGTCGGACCCGATTTTGCTAATCCGTTTGCGGCGCCCCGGCAACATGGGACGCGACGCGAGGCCCTCGATCCGGCGCCGACCCTTGGGTCGACGGCGGCCTACGCCGCGGGCGCGGGGCCGACCTCTCGCGGCGCGTCGCCCTGCAGCCGGCCGAGCAGCGCCGCGCCGCTGTCGATCACCCCGCGCAGCCGCTCCTCCAGCCGCGCCATCTCCGCCAGATCGCCGCGCAGGCCCTCGCTGCGGTCGCCGAGATCGGCCAGCGCGCGGAACAGCGCCATGTTGGTCTCGACCTGCCGCTCGGCGTGGCTGACGACGGCGCGCAGCCGGTCCTGGATCGCCGAGACGTCCGGCGCCGGGCCGGCCCCTTCGGCGACGCGGCGCAGGCTCTCGATGCTCTCGCCCATCGCGTCGAACCACTCGTTCGACAGCATCGGCTCGCGCCGCGCGCCGAGCATCGCGTCGCGCTCCACCCGGCGCATGCCCGCGGCGAACTCGTCGAGCTTGCCGCGCAGGCCGGTCTGGATGCGCACGATGTCGTCGTTCACCGCCACGACGCGGCGCAGCACCGCGTCCAGCTCGCCGACGACGCGGCTGATGCGGTCGAGGAACATGTTGAGATCGCGCGACAGCGCGCCGAACTCGTCGAGGCTCGCCACCTCCACCCGCCGCCCCAGCCCGCCGAAGGCGCGGCTGAGATCGGACACGACGGACCGCAGGCGCAGCAGCGGCGCCATGCGCGCCCGCAGGATCGCAAACAGCAGCAGCGTGTGCAGAACGATCTTGCCGATCGACAGCAGCCCGGTGAGCTGCAGGCTCGTCCACCACGCGACGAGTTCGCGGTCGAGGTAGCTGCGCGCCGTCACCACCCCGAGCACGTCGCCGATCTCCGCCTCGACATGGCATGTCTGGCAGAACGCCTCCGCGCGGATCTCGACGCGGCCCTCGGCGTAGGCGCCCTCCGGCCAGGACGCCCGCGAGGCCCCGAGCGGCGTGAAGCCGAACGCCTCCTCGATCGAGGCCACCGTCACCGCGCTGGGCTCGATCGCCACGGCCCAGCCCAGTTCGCGCAGGTTCTCCTGGATGATCGGGTAGAGCGCGCGCGCCGCCACCGGGCCGCCCTCGTTGAGCATGATGGCCCGCACGTTGTCGGCGACCTCGGCGGCCTTGGACTGCGCCTCCGCCTCGCCGTTGACGCGGAACTCGTAGACCACGAGGCCGGCCTTCAGCGCGAACTCGGCCGCGGTCACCAGCACCAGGATCACGAAGAAGTCGCGGATCATCGTCACGAGGAAGGAGCGGTCGAACCCGCCCAGCGGCGCCTCCCGCATCGTCTCGCCCGCGCCCTCCGCCATGCCGCTCTCCCCGCGCCCGGTTCGCGCGACGTCGCCCGCCCGCCTGCGGCAACATAACGCAGACCGGCTCAAAGTCGATGCGCGGCGGCCCCTCGCTTGAGCCCGGCCCGCCGCCATGGGACAACGGGCCATGGCGCGCTTCCTCCACACCGCCGACCTGCATCTCGGCAAGCGCTTCGGCGCCGCGCCCGAGGGGCTGTCAGGCGCCCTCACGGCGGCGCGGATGGGCGCGCTGGAGCGGCTGGCCGAGGCCGCGCGCGCCCACGGCGCCGGCGCCGTGCTCGTCGCGGGGGACGTCTTCGACGCCGAGACCCCGCCGCCGCAGGTGATCCGCCAGGCGCTGCAGATCATGGCCGAGGCGGCCGACCTGCGCTGGGCGCTGCTGCCCGGCAACCACGACTCGCTCGCCGCCGACGAGCACTGGGCGCGCGCGCGGGCCGAGGCGCCGGCCACCGTCGCCCTTGCGCTGCCGCCCGAGCCCCAGCCGCACCGCGGC
>CAYGUQ010000272.1:0-6194 GCA_964352995.1 uncultured Rhodobacterales bacterium | reverse complement strand
GAGGAGGTCGAGGCTCGCGTCGCGCGCATCGATCCCGCCTCGATCCACGCCGCGGACAGGGGGTCGACGACGCGCCGGGTCGCGGCGGCGCCCGAGACGAGCGCCGCCACCCGCGCCGCGCCGATCAGCGTCGCGCCGGAAGTGCAGCCGTAGCCTATGGCGTCGAAGCGCGCCGCGGGCGGCAAGAGCGCCGCGGCGGCCGGCAGCGCGGCCTCCATCCGGGCGATGCTGTCGGGCGTGAGGTCGTCGCCGCTCGGCACGCGGCTGACATGCAGGGCGACGTCGCGCGCGGCGAAGAGGCGGCGGAAGTCGTGCTCGATCGTCTCGTCCACCTGCAGGGCGATCAGGCCGAACGTGGCGCGGGCGCCGATGGGGCCGGTCAGCGCATAGGGAAAACGCGCCATCGCTCAGTCCAGCGTCGGCAGTTCGGCGGGCGCCCGCGCGCTCAGCAGCTCCGGCCCGTCCTCGCGCAGCACGACGTTCTCCTCGCTCACCATGATCCGCTCGGGCGCGACCTCGACGCCCGGCTCCAGCGTCAGGACCATGCCCGCGCGCAGGCGCGTCTCGTCAAGCCGGCTGAGCGACGGCCACTCGGTCAGCGAAAGCCCGAGCCCATGGCCGAAGCGTCCCTCCAGCGGCGCGGCGCCGGCGGCCTGCAGAGCGCGCGCCATCACGCCATGCAGATCGCAGGCCCGCATCCCCGGCCGCGCCGCCGAGAGCGCCGCCTCGGTCGCCGCATGCAGCGCCGCATGGGCGCGGCGCGCGGCGTCGCTAGGGCGGCCGAGGGCGAAGTTCCGGTCGAAGTCGCAGAAGTAGCCCGCCTTCACCGCGCCCGCGTCGAGCATCAGGATGTCGCCGGCCCGCAGCGCCCGGCCGTCCGCGGGAGAGATGACGTCCGCGTAGCCGTCCGGCCCGGCGCCGCCGGCGACGTAGCTCACCCAGTCCGCGCCCTCCCGCAGCAGGGCGATCTGGAAGTCGCGGAACACCTCGTCGAGCCCCCTGCCCGACCCGGCGAAGGCGCCGACCCCGGCGAAGGCGGCGTCGGCGACGCGGCAGGCGGCGCGGATGCGGCCGATCTCGGGTTCGGACTTCACCTCGCGCGCGCCGCGCAGCGCGTCGCTCGCGTCGACCAGCGTGGCGGGCGCGATCAGGCCGAGCAGGCGCGCGAGGTCGGCCTGCGGCATCCGCACATGCGTCTCCGCCCCCATCGGCGCGCCGAGCCTGCCGCGCGGCGGCAGCATCTCGCGCAACGCCCCGGCGAGCAGCCCGACGCCGTCGTCGCGCGGGTCGGGCGCGTCCCATGTCCTGACGTCGGCGATCCATCCCCGGCGCATCAGCGGCGCGCCGATCGCCGGGATCACGGCGACGGGGTCGCCCGCCGCGGGAACCGCGACGAACCACGGCCGCGCCGGGCTCTCCCAGAACCGCGTGAGAAAGCCCGTGACGTAGAAGACGTCGGGCGGCGACGTCAGCAGCAGCGCGTCGATCCCGTCCGCCGCCATGCCGCGCTGGAGCGCTGTCACGCGGCGGCGGTGCTCGTCGGCTGAGAAGCCGCCCGCAGCGCCGCTCATGCGCCCGCCGCTGCGGAGCGGCCTGCGCAGATCAAGCCGATTTCGGACGGCGGCGTCACGGCGCGCTCCCTCTCAGGCGATGCCGGGACGATGGTGCGTCGCGCGGCGCGGCCCCGCAAGGCGGCGCGGAGGGGGCGCAGGCGTCAGGGCTTCGGCGCGGCGGCGCCGTGGCTCCGGGCGATGGCGTCGATCATCATGCGCACCCGCGGCAGTTCGGCCCGGTCGCGTCGCCAGACCATCTGGAACGGGGCGCGATAGCCGAGCCTCGCCGGCGCGATGGGCCGCAGCGCCCCGGCCTCGACCCAGGGCCGGGCGTAGTGCTCGGGCAGGTAGCCGAGGAAGGCGCCGGAGAGGATCAGCGCCGCCTCGCTCTCCATGTCCGTCACCTCCGCGCCGACGCGATGGCTGGCGAAGCCCTTGACGTCGCGCGCGCCCCAGTAGCGTCGGCCGACGATGCGGCGGCTGCGCAGCTCCTCGAAGTCGATCGCGTCGTCGCGCTCGGCGAAGAGCGGATGGCCGGCGCCGCAGTAGAAGAGCTGCCGCTCCTCGTACAGATCCCGGTACTCGAGCCCCAGCGCGACCCGCGGGAAGCTGCCGACCGCGACGTCGAGCGCGGCGGCGGAGACGTCGCGCAGCAGCGCGTCCGGCGGCTTGCAGGCGAGGCGGATCTCCGCCTCCGGCGCGGCGGCGGCGAAGGCGGCGAGCGCCGCCGGCATCTTCGCGCGCGGGTCGCCGAGCGTCGCGTCGAGCATCCCCACCGCCACCGGCCCCGCGAGGCGGTTCCTGAGGGCGGCGGCGCGCGAGGAGAAGCCGTCGACCGCCGCCAGCAGCCGCCGCGCCTCCGCGACGACGCTCTCGCCCGGCTCGGTCAGCCCGAAGCCGGAGCGGCCGCGGCGGCAGAGGCGGAAGCCGAGGCGGTCCTCCAGCCCCTTCACATGGCTCGACACGGTCGAGAGCGACAGGTCGAGCCGGGCGGCGGCGGGCGCGAAGCCGCCGGCCTCGACCACCGCAAGAAAGACGCGCAGCAGACGCAGATCCACCGAATCGAGGGCTGGGGCGGCCATTCGCTTCGATGACGCTCCAAGTGAACTGTGGTTGCTTTGATCTTTATCGATGCGAAACCCGCGCCACAATCGCCGCCATGACGCATGACCCCTCCGCGCCGCGCTGGCGGCTGAGCTCAGAGACAGGCCGGCTGACGGACGTGCTGCTGTGCCGGCCCGAACACTACGCCTGGATCCCCACCAACGCGATCGCGCGGGCGACGCTGGCCGCGGCGGCGCCGCTCGACCGCGCGCGGCTGCTGGCCGAGTACGCCGAGTTCGAGGCGGCGCTGGACGAGGCGGGCGTCGCGCGCCACCACCTCGCGCCCGACCCCGCGCTGCCCTATCAGGTCTACACCCGCGACAGCAGCCAGACGGGCCCATGCGGCCCGACGATGACGCTGCTCGCCATGCCCCAGCGGCGCGGCGAATACGCCGCCGTGTCGGCGTTCCACGGCGCGGGGTTCTGGCGCTGCGCCACCGCCGGGAGCGTCGAGGGCGGCGACATCCACCTCATCCGCCCCGGCCTCGCGGCCATCGGCCATTCCGGCGGGCGCACGTCGCTCGCCGGGGCCGAGCAGTTCGCGGGGTGGCTGCGGGCGGAGGGCTGGGAGGTCGCGCTGGTCCCGTTCGACGACCACTTCCTGCATCTCGACGTGATCTTCTCCATGGCCGCCGAGGGCCTCGCGCTGATCTGCCCGGACGCGCTGCCGGAGAGCTTCCCCGGCTGGCTGCGGGAGCGTCGGATCCGGACGATCGAGGTGGGCTATCGCGAGGCGATGGGCGACATGGCGTGCAACGTGCTGGCGCTGGGGGCGGGGCGCGTGCTCTCGCCGCGCCACTCGAGCCGCGTCAACGAAGCCCTGCGCGCGGAGGGCCTCGGCGTGCTCGACCCCGAACTGCGCCTGTTCGCCAGCGGCGGCGGCAGCGCGCACTGCATGACGATGCCGCTCGCCCGCGCCGACTGACGGACCCCGGAACAGGACAGGGAGACCGACCCATGACCATGCCCAGCCCCCGCTTCGCGCCGCGCGCCGCCCTCATGGCCGCGCTGCTGGGCGGCGCCGCGCTGCCCGCCGCGCCGGTCTCCGCGCAGGAGCTGAACGCGCTCGTCTGGTGCGACCACACCGACGACGCGCTGATCCGTCCCTTCGAGGAGGCGCATGGCGTCACCGTCAACCTCAAGGAATACGAGGGCACCGGCGCGGCGCTCTCGATCATCGAGCAGTCGCAGCCCGGCGACTGGGACGTGCTGGTCATCGACGGGGTGGACGTGCCGCGCGCGGTCGCGGCCGGGATACTGGCGCCGCTGCCGGTCGAGGAGCTGCCCTACGACACGCTGTTTCCCGAGCTGGTGATGGCCGACAACCACGTCGTCGACGGCCAGACCTACGCGATCTCGGAGAAGTTCGGCTACAATACGATCTCGTTCAATTCCGCGGCCGTCCCGGCCGACGCGCTGGCGGACATGCGCGGCTTCTGGACCGGCGGGGTGAGCGCGCCGCTCGCCGTCTACGACTACTATCTTCCCGTCATGGGGCTGGTCGCGGTGGGCCTCGGCGTGCCGACCGCCGAGCTTTCCGCCGACGACCTGCCGGCGATCCGCGAGGCGCTGTTCGGGCTGAAGGACGCCGCCGAGAGCGTGGGCGGGGTCGTCGCCTCGCAGACCGCCATCGCCACCGGCGAGGTCGACGTGCTCTTCGGCGGCGGCGAATGGGTGACGGCGGGGCTGACGGGTGAGCTGCCCGAGCTCGACTGGACGATCCCCGAACAGGGCGCGGTGCGCTGGTCGCAGTCCATCGGCGTCTTCGCCGACAGCGCCCGCAAGGATCTCGCGGTCGCGTTCGTGAAGCACGTGCTGAGCCCGGAGGGTCAGGCCGCGCTCGCCACCTCGTCGTGCTACTGGGCGATGCCGGCCAACAGCGCCGCCGGCGACGTGCTCGACGACGCGCAGAAGCGCGCCCTGCGCTGGGACCAGCAGCCCGACTATCTCCGGCGCGCCCAGCTCTACCCGGCGCCGGACGCCGCGCTCGACGCGGCGATGCAGGACGTCTGGACGGAGTTCCTCGCGCGGTGAGCGGGCCGCGCGCAGCGGGGCCGCGCCCGCCCTCGCCCGCCGCGGCGGGCGGGTCGCGATGAGCGTCGAGGCGCGCGAACGCCGCCGCGCCCTGCTTCTCGTCGCGCCGGCGGCGCTCTGGACGTTCGCCTTCTTCGTCCTGCCCTTCGCCGCGATGCTCGCGCTCTCCTTCCGCCGGCCGGCGGGCGAGGCGGCGGAGGCGGGCTGGACGCTCGACAACTACCGCGCCTTCTGGGAGCGGCCGGGTTTCGCCGAGGCGCTGCTGAACTCGCTGGAGATCGCCCTCGTCGTCACGGCGCTCTCGACGCTGCTTGCCTATCCGCTGGCGTGGATCATCGCCGAGGAGGTTCCGGCGCGCTTCCGCCGGCTGGCGCTGGCGCTCGCGGTGATCCCGTTCTGGACATCCTATGTCGTGCGCTCCTACGCGTGGTCGCTGGTGCTGGCGCGCAAGGGGGTGCTGAACGACTGGCTCGGCGGGCTGGGGCTGCCGCTGCTCGACCTCGCCAACTCCCGCGCGGCGGTGGTGATCGGCTTCACGCACTTCTTCGTGATGCTGCTGACGCTGACCATCTTTGCGAGCCTGTCGCAGCTGCCGCCCAACCTGCGCCGCGCGGCGGCGGACCTCGGCGCCGGGCCGTTCGCGACCTTCCGCCATGTCGTGCTGCCGCTGACGCTGCCCGGCGTCGCGGTCGGCGCGTTCCTCACCTTCGCGCTCTGCCTCGGCGACTACGTGACGCCGGAGATCCTCGGCGGCGGCAACGAGCTGGTGCTGCCGCAGCTCGCGATGCTCCAGATCGGCCGACGCGCCGACCTGCCGATGGCCGCCGCGCTCTCCATGGCGCTGACGCTGTGCGTGACGCTGGCCTATCTCGTCTGCGCGCGCTGGATGCGGATCGGCGCGCGATGACGCGCTTCGCGCTCTGCGCCGGCTACATGGCGCTGCTCTACGGGTTCATCTTCCTGCCGGTGGGCGTGCTGGCGCTCTTTTCCTTTCAGGACGGACGGTTCCCGATCCCGCCCTTCCGCGGCTTCACCCTGCGCTGGCACGAGGCGGCGTTCGCCGACGGCGCGCTGGTCGCGGCGCTGCTGAACTCGCTGGCGGTGGCGCTGCTGTCCTCCGCCGTCGCGCTGGCGCTGGGGTTTCTCGCGGCGCGGGCGCTGGCGTCGGAGCGGCTGCCCGGCGCGCGCCTGCTGCGCGGGGCGCTGCTGGCGCCGCTGTCGGTGAGCTATCTGGTGATCGGGCTGGGCCTGCTGGCGAGCTTCAACCTCGCGGGTCTCGGCCTGTCGCTCTGGGCGGTCGGCGTCGGCCATGTCGTGATCAACGCGCCCCTGTGCTTCGCGATCTGCGCCGCGGCGCTCGGCGAGCCCCAGCGCGCGGCGGAGCGCGCCGCGCGCGACCTCGGCGCCGGCGAATGGCGGGTGATGGCGCTGGTGACGGCGCCGAGGATCCTGCCGGCGCTGCTCGCGGCGTTCCTGCTGTCGGTCACGTTCTCATGGGACGAA
>CAYGUQ010000271.1:0-6201 GCA_964352995.1 uncultured Rhodobacterales bacterium | reverse complement strand
CAGTTCCGCCCGCACCCGGGCCGCTTGCCCCGACAGCGCGGCCTCCACGGCGGCTTCGGCGGCGCCGTCCATGCCATCGTCGGAGCCGGGCGGCGCGCACGCCTCGACCGTGGCGAGATCAACCGGGCGCTCCGCTCCGACGTGATGCAGCGCAACGACCTCGACGAGCCTCGCGAGCGATCCCCTGTCCAGTCCTTGGGCGATGGCCTCCAGCGCCGCCAGCGCCGCATCGTCCGCTCCCGACGCAACGCCGGCCGATCTGAGCATGTCGCGCAATGCGCCGCGATCGGGCGGGTCGGGATAGAAGGCCGCAGCCACGTGGCGCTCGCCGCCCTCGAAGAGCCTGCGGAGGCTCGATTTCGCCGTAAGCACGCCGGCGGTCACCAACATGAAGGCCTCCGCCCCGGTGAGCGGCAGCGCGGCGGCGATGACGTCGACCTGCTGGTCCCCGGCCTCGCTCACGACGACAGCCCTTCGCCCCGGAAAGAAGCCCTGCGCCCTCAGCGCTGAGTCCAGCGCCGCAGGATCGTTGCGAAGGCCCTGCGCCTGAAGCGCGTCGAGCCGCATCTCAGCCTCCGCGTCCGGGCCCAGGAGCTGAAGCAACAATGCGTCGCGCGCCTCCGACACCTGGCCCGCGTCCTCGCCATAGAGCAGCGCGGCGGTGACGCCTTGCGGTGGGCCGGCGCAGAAGGCCGCCGCGCGGGCGCCACTGAGCTTCACGCCGGCCGACCCCTGTTCGGCCCGCCGGTCGGGCTATCCCGCATCGATGCGCGCCGCGGCGAGTTGCGTGAAGACGCGGTCTGCGAGATCCACGGCGACCCTGCGGCGCGCGTCGCGTTCGGCGATGCGCGTGGCGTAGGGGGAGGCCAACGTGCTGTAGGCGGTTGCGCTACGCGCCTCGCCTCTGGCCACCTCGGCGCCGTCGCTTCGCCGCCTCAGGACATAGCGGGCGAGGCCGGTGAGGTCGTAGCGCGTCGTTTCGTCGTCGGGCGTGATCGCAAGGCCGGTTTCGTCGATCTCGATCTCGGTCGAGAGGGTGTAGGCGGCGTTCGCCGACGCTTCGCCCAGTCTCCGCCCAAGCCGTTCGCGATAGGCGAAGTCGACCCGGCTGCGGGAATTCTCCAGCGCCACGCGCCCACGAAGCGTCGCGCCCGCCTCGCCATGCAGCGGCGTGAAGCCGCAGGCGGGGCCTAGCAGCAGGGCGAGGACGGACGTGATCGCTGCGCGTCGCCGCATGTCAGACCACGACATTGACGATGCGGCCCGGCACCACGATCACCTTCCGCGGCGTGGCGCCGGCGAGCGCTCGAAGGATGTCCGCGTCTGCGAGCGCGGCCCGCTCCACCGCAGTCGCATCGGCGTCCGTCGGCACTTCGATCTCTCCGCGACGCTTGCCGTTGACCTGCACGGGAAGGCGCAGCGTGTCGTCTTTCAGCAAGGCCGGATCGGCCTGCGGCCAGGGCGCTTCGGCGGCCAGTCCCGCGAGACCCAGCCGCGCGCGCATCTCCTCGGCGAGATGCGGCGTGAAGGGCATCTGCAGCAGCGCAAGGGTCTCCAGCGCCTCGCGCCGCGCCGCGGGGCCCGCAGCCTCGCCGGACTGGCCGATCGCCGCTGCGAATTCGTAGAGCCGCGCTATGGCCTTGTTGAAGGCGAACGACTCGATTTCGGCCGTTACGCCGGCTACGGCCCGATGCGTGGCGCGTCTCAGGGCGACCTCCGCGTCGGAGCCGGTGAAATCGGCCGCGCCGCATTCGTCGGCGGCGCCGTCCACCAGCCGCCAGACCCGCTGGATATGGCGCGCCGCGCCCTCGACGCCCGACGCCGTCCACTCCACGTCGCGCTCGGGCGGGCTGTCCGAGAGCATCAGCCAGCGGGCGGCGTCGGCGCCGTGGGTTGCGACGATAGCCTCGGGCGAGACGACGTTCTTCTTCGACTTGGACATCTTGATCGACGGGCCCACCGTCGCTTCGACGCCCGTCGCGCGCTCCACCGTCGCGCCGTCGCGGCGCTCGACCTCCTCCGGCGCCAGCCATCGGCCATCGGCGGAGCGATAGGTCTCGTGGCAGACCATGCCCTGGGTGAACAGCGCCTCGAACGGTTCGGCGCAGCTCGCCGGCAACCAGCCGGTGCGGATCATCGCGCGCGCGAAGAACCGCGCATAGAGCAGATGCAGGATCGCGTGCTCGACGCCGCCGATGTACTGGTCGACGTTCATCCAGTAGCCGGCTTCCTCGCGATCCGTGGGCGTTTCCGCGTGCGGCGCGGTGAAACGCGCAAAGTACCACGACGAATCGACGAAGGTGTCCATCGTGTCGGTCTCGCGGCGTCCCTCGCCGCCGCAGGCCGGGCAGGCCACCCGGGTCCACTCCGGCATCCGGTCGAGCGGGTTGCCGGGCTGGTCGAAGCTCACCTTCTCGGGCAGGCGGATGGGCAGGCTCTCGCGCGGCGCCGGCAGCACGCCGCAGCCCGCGCAGTGGATCACGGGGATCGGGCAGCCCCAGTAGCGCTGGCGAGACACGCCCCAGTCGCGCAGGCGATAGTTGACGCGCGCCCGCCCGCGCCCGGTCTCGGCGATGCGCGTGATCACCTCGGCCTTCGCCTCTTCGATGGTCATGCCGTCCAGGAAGCGCGAATTGATCAGCCGTCCCGGCCCGGTATAGGCCTCCGCATCGACCGAGAAGTCGTCGCCCGCGTCCGAGGGGGCGACGACCGGCAGCACGTCGAGGCCATACTTCCGCGCGAAGTCGAGGTCGCGCTGATCATGCGCGGCGCAGCCGAAAATCGCGCCCGAGCCGTAGTCCATCAGGATGAAGTTGGCGATCCAGACCGGCAGCTCCCGGCCTTCGATGAACGGGTGGCGCGCGCGCAGACCGGTGTCGACGCCCTTCTTCTCCGCCGTCTCAAGCGCCGCTTCGGTCGTCCCGCCCCGGCGCGCCTCCTCGCAGAAGGCCGCGACCTCCGGGTCCTGCGCCGCGACGGCCTTGGCGAGGGGGTGGTCGGGCGAGAGCCCGAGGAACCCCGCGCCGAAGATCGTGTCGGGGCGCGTCGTGTAGACCTCTACGCCGCGTCCGTCGCGCCCCGTCCACGCCGCGGCGCGGGCGTCGGGCGCCAGTTCGAATCGCAGCTCCAGACCCTCGGAGCGCCCGATCCAGTTGCGCTGCATCGCGCGCACCTTCTCGGGCCACTTCTCGAGGCGGTCCAGCCCCTCGAGCAGTTCGTCCGCCATGTCGGAGATGCGGAAGAACCACTGCGTCAGCTCGCGCCGCTCCACCGGCGCCCCCGAGCGCCAGCCGCGCCCGTCGATCACCTGCTCGTTGGCGAGCACGGTGTTGTCGACGGGGTCCCAGTTGACCATCGAGGCCCGCCGCGCGACGAGGCCGGCCTCCATCATGTCGAGAAAGAGGGCCTGCTGCTGGCCGTAGTAGTCGGGCTCGCAGGTCGCAATCTCGCGCGACCAGTCGAGCGACAGCCCCATCAGCGAGAGCTGGTCCTTCATCACGGCGATGTTCTCGCGCGTCCAGCCCGCCGGTTCGACGCCGCGCTCCATGGCGGCGTTCTCGGCCGGCATCCCGAAGGCGTCCCATCCCATCGGATGCAGCACGGTGAACCCCGTCGCGCGCTTGTAGCGGGCGATCACGTCGCCCATCGCGTAGTTGCGCACATGCCCGATATGGATGCGCCCCGAAGGATAGGGGAACATTTCAAGAACATAGTACTTCGGCCGCGCGTCGCCCCGCTCTGCGCGGAAGCAGCCCGCCTCCTCCCAGGCTGCGCGCCAGCGCGCCTCCACGGCCGCCGCGTCGTAGCGCGACGGCCCTGCGTCCTGGCGGCCCGAATTGGGTGAGTCGTCGGCTGGGCTCATGTCTCGGGGGCTCCGGAACGGGGCTGGCGGCCAG
Source organism: uncultured Rhodobacterales bacterium (assembly GCA_964352995.1). Lineage (GTDB taxonomy): Bacteria > Pseudomonadota > Alphaproteobacteria > Rhodobacterales > Rhodobacteraceae > Rubrimonas. The sequence continues at coordinate 2,305 of CAYGUQ010000271.1, read as the reverse complement.
GATGAGGTTCGCCCTCGTCTTTATGCCGCCGCGCCGGCCCCAGCAACGCCGCGCGGCGCCTCAGCCCGCTTCGGCTTCGGCGATGCGGAGCTGCCGGGCGCGCACCAGGATGGAGTCCTCAAGCTCGCGCGGGGTCGCTTCGGCCACCGGCGCCGGCGTCCACGCGCCGCCTTCAGCGCGCACCTCGCGAAACACCGCGACGCGCAACGCCTGGGGCGAGAGCGCGGTGTCCGTCACATAGGCCGTCACCTTGAAGCGCTCGCCCTGCACGCCGGGCGCCGCGCCCCAGTCGGTCGCGATCACGCCCGTGAACGGGTCCGTCGAAGCGATGGGCAGGAAGTCGAGCGTCTCGAGCGAGGCCTGCCAGAGATGCTTGTTGACCGCCCCGGCGAACGCCTCTCCCCGGTCTCCGCCGAAGGAAATCGCAGCCGAGCCGCCGACGATGTCGAGGATCGTGCCGTCCGCGCCGTAACGCTCGAGATTGCCCTTACGCCCGCCGACCTCGCTTGGCGGCGGCGCGTCCTCCGCCGCCTGCCGATAGCTCCCGCCGCCCGAACAGGCCGCGAGAAGCAGGGCGGCCGCCGAGAACGCGGCCACGCCGCCGGACAGGCGGCGAAACTGACGAGACATGTCTTCTTCTCCCCGTGCGGCCGGCGCTGCGGCCCCTTCACTCATATGCCGGCAATCCAAACCTTGGGAAAGCTCTCTTGTGCCTCTTTGGCCACATACGTTCCATCGTGTCATGGCGCATCCGCTTGTCGCTTGACCGTAGGAGGCCCGCTCAAGATACATGGTCGTGCTCGTGACGAAACGCTCACGACCTGAAATCGCTAACGATGCGAGGGACCGAAATGAAAAAGATTCTGCTGGGCGCTTCGGCGCTGTCCATCGCCGGTTTCGCCGGCGCGGCCTCGGCTCAGGAAGTGACGGCCAACATCGGCGGCTTCATGACCTCGGGCTTCGGTTACTGGGATACCGATGAGGATGTCGCCGACGCGACCAACTTCACGGTCATCAACAACGCGGAAGTCATCTTCAACTTCCGCCTCGTGGCCGACAACGGCATCACGTTCGGCGCGAAGGTCGAGTTCGAGGCCAGCGGCACGTCCGAGAACGCCGACGAGTATGTCGGCACCGTGCAGGGCTCCTTCGGCACCATCGAGCTCGGCCGTGAAGACGGCGCGGGCGACCGCCTCGCCGGCGCCGCCGCCGGCGCCACCGCCTTCACCGCCGCGGGCGACGCTGCGGGCATCCTGTTCGACTACAACCCGCAGACGGGCGTGGTCTCGACGGATGGCGGCGACACCGGCGACACGCTGAAGATCACCTACTTCTCGCCGACCTTCGCCGGCTTCCAGGCCGGTGTGTCGTTCGTTCCCGGCAGCGACAGCGGCAGCACCCGGACGTTCGGTCAGGGCGGCGTCGCCACCGACTCGACCGGCAACGACTCGGCCGCTTTCGAGTTCGGCGCCAAGTACTCCAACGACTTCGGCGGCTTTGGCCTCGACCTCGGCGGCGCCTACATCGCCCCCCTCGAGTCCGACACCTTCGGCCATGACGGCGCCTTCATCGTCTCCGCGAACGTCGGCTTCGGCGGCTTCACCGTCGGCGGCATCTACGGTCTGCAGTTCGACGGCGCCACCGACGGCGCTGGCAACCCCGAGGACACCGGCGGCTACGCGGTCGGCGCCAACTACGAAACCGGTCCGTGGAACTTCGGTGTGCAGTGGGCCCAGGGCGTGGACAACGCCGACGGCGACACCGGCATCTCGTTCGGCGCCGACTACGCGCTCGCCCCGGGCGTGACCACCGGCATCGTGCTCGAGTACGCCGACAGCGACGCTCCGGACCAGACCGCCTACGCGGGCGGCGTGTTCATGAACCTCGACTTCTGATCACCCGATCAGGTCTCGATGTTGAAGGGCGGCCCCTCGGGGCCGCCCTTTTCTGTTCTCGGTCTTGGCGGGAGGTTGAGCCCGGCCGAAGCCGGGCTCCGGGCGGAGGTCAGGCCGCCAGCGCGGCCAGCACCGCGTCGCCCATCTCCACCGTGCCGACCTTGCGGCCGCCGCCGACCGTCATCAGGTCCGCCGTCCGCAGCCCGTCCGCCAGCACCGTCTGGACGGCCGCTTCGAGACGATCCGCTTCAGTCCCGAGATCGAAGCTGTAGCGCAGCGCCATCGCGAAGCTCAGGATGCAGGCGATCGGGTTGGCCACGCCCTGACCGGCGATGTCGGGGGCGGAACCGTGCACAGGCTCGTAGAGCGCCTTGGGCCTTCCGTTGGCCTGCGGCGCGCCGAGCGACGCC
>CAYGUQ010000270.1:0-6210 GCA_964352995.1 uncultured Rhodobacterales bacterium | reverse complement strand
GTTCGCGGTGGCGCGGCGCACGTTGTCCCGGCCGATCGCCCCGAACTGCCGGCAGAGCGACTGCGCCGGCGCGCCGCGCCGCGCCACCGCGAACCACACCATGCCCTCGGGCTTCGCCTCCGTGCCGCCCGGGCCGGCGACGCCCGTGATCGCGACCGCCACGTCGGCGGGGGAGGCGGCCAGCGCCCCTTCCGCCATGGCGCGCGCCACCGGCTCCGACACCGCGCCATGGGCCTCGACGAGTCGCGCGTCGACGCCGAGCATCTCGGTCTTGGCGGCGTTGGAGTAGGTGACGAAGCCGCGCTCCACCACCGCCGAGGAGCCGGGCACGTCGGTCAGCGCCGCCGCCACCATGCCGCCGGTGCAGCTCTCAGCCGTCGCCAGCATCAGGCCGCGCGCCCGGAACGCCTCCAGCACCGCGGCCGGCGAGGGCGTCGCGGGCGCGCTCACAGAAGCACCCCATGCGCCACGATCGCCGCCGCCGCGCCGAACACCGCCGCGAGCAGCCCCGCGACGACGTCGTCCATCATCACGCCCCAGCCGCCGGGCAGCCGCTCGGCCCGGTTCACCGGCCACGGCTTGCGGATGTCGAAGAACCGAAACAGCGCGAAGCCCAGCACCCAGCCCGGCCACGGAAACAGCCAAGGGTCGGTTCCCCGCAGCCACAGGCCGAGCGAGAGCGGCCAGAGCGCGATCAGCATCCCCACGACCTCGTCGATGACGACCTCGGAGGGGTCTTCCGGCCCGCCGGTCTCGGCGACATAGGCGCCGGAGGCCCAGACCCCGAGCGCGAACAGCGCCAGCGTCGCCGCGGCGAACAGCGGAAAGCCGCCGAGCCCGTGCAGCGCGAAGGCCAGCGGCAGCGTTGCGAGCGCGCCCCAGGTTCCCGGCGCCTGCGGCAGGCGGCCGATCCCGGCGACGGTGGCGGCGATGGCGGCGGGCGTCATGGCGTGGTCCTCGCGACTTAGAGACAGGATATGGGCCGGCGCCGTCCGGGGTCCCGCCTCATTGGGCGGGCGCGCTCACCGGCGCCGGCCCGCGCAGCGCCGCCGCCGCCTGCGCGGCGACGCCCTCGCCGCGGCCGGTGAAGCCGAGGCCCTCGGTCGTCGTGGCCTTCACGTTCACCCGCTCCGGCGCGCAGCGCGCGATGGCGGCGATGGCGGCGCGCATGGCCTCGGCGTGCGACGTGATCTTGGGCCGCTCGCAGATCAGCGTGACGTCGAGATTGACCACCGAGAAGCCGCGCGCCTCGGCGCGGTCGAGCGCCGCGCGCAGGAACCGGTCCGACGAGGCGCCCTTCCACTGCGGGTCCGACGGCGGAAACCAGCGCCCGATGTCGCCCTCGCCGAGCGCGCCGAGCACCGCGTCGGTCAGCGCGTGAAGGCCGACGTCGCCGTCGGAATGGGCGACGAAGCCGGCGGCGTGGGCGACCCTGACGCCGCAGAGCATCAGGTGGTCTCCCGGCCCGAAGCGGTGCACGTCGAAACCGGTGCCGAAACGGGTCTCCATGGCGGTCTCCGGCTTGGGGAGGGGACGCACGCCTGCGGCGCGGGCGAGCAGCAGCCGCTCGGCGCGGGCGAAGTCTCCGGGGCGGGTGATCTTGAAGTTGTCGGCCTCGCTCTCGACGATCGCCACGCGCAGGCCGGCGCGGCGCGCGACCTCGGCGTCGTCGGGCGCGGTCGGGTCGCCGCAGGCGCGGTGCGCGGCGAGGATCGGGCCATAGCGGAAGCCCTGCGGCGTTTGCGCGCGCCACACCCCGTCGCGCGGGATCAGCGGGCCGCAGGCGCCGGCCTCCGCCGACCGCAGCGCGTCGACGATGGGAATGGAGGCGCAGGCGCCGGGCGCCGCGTCCAGCGCCGCGATCACCGCCGCGATGACGGCGTCGGAGACGAAGGGCCGCGCGGCGTCGTGGATCAGCACGCGGTCCGGCGGGTCGTCGGCCATCGCCTCAAGCCCCAGCAGCACGGTCTGCGCACGCTCTGCGCCGCCCGCGATCACGGTGAGCGGTTTATCGGCGCCGAGCCCGCCGGTCGCCGCCTCGAACAGCGCGCGGTCCTCCTCGCGTATCGCCACGACGATGCGGTCCACTCCCGGCGCGTCGAGAAAGCGGCGCAGCGTGTGCGCGATCACCGGCGCGCCCGCGACGTCGCGATACTGCTTGGGCGGGCCTTCGCCGGCGCGGGAGCCGCGCCCCGCCGCCACGATCAGCGCTGCTGTGGTCATCCGCTCCGCCGCCGAACCTCTCATCCGGCGTGGACGCTACCGGCCGGCCTTGCCGGGGACAAGCGGCGGCGGTATGACGAAAGGCAGTGCACAAGGTTTGAGCCCCATGTCTCTTCGTGTCGGAAATGTAACCATCGCAGAACCGGTTCTGCTCGCGCCGATGGCGGGCATCACCGATCTGCCGTTCAGGAGGCAGGTGAGCGGCTTCGGCTGCGGCCTTGTCGTGTCCGAAATGATCGCGAGCGCCGACCTCGCCCACGGCAAGGCGAGCGCTGTGGCGCGCGCCGAGATCGAGGGCGACATCGCGACGAGCGCGGTGCAGATCGCCGGCCGCGAGGCCCGCTGGATGGCCGAGGCCGCCCGCATCCTCGAGGCGCGCGGCGCCCGCGTGATCGACGTCAACTTCGGCTGCCCGGCCAAGCAGGTGACCGGCGGATGGTCGGGCTCCGCCCTGATGCGCGATCCCGACTGCGCCGCCCGTCTCTTCGAGGCCGTCGTCGCCGCCGTCAAGGTTCCCGTCACCGCCAAGATGCGGCTGGGTTGGGACGGGCTGACCGCGCCCGGCTTCGCGCGACGGATGCAGGACGCCGGCGCCGCGATGGTCACGGTTCACGGCCGAACGCGCCAGCAGTTCTACAAGGGGCGGGCCGACTGGTCGCAGGTGGCCGCCGTGAAGGCGTCCGTCTCGATCCCCGTCGTCGTCAACGGCGACGTGGTCGACCTCGCCACCGCGCGGGCGGCGCTGAAGGCGTCGGGGGCGGACGCCGTGATGGTGGGCCGCGGCGCGCAGGGCGCGCCCTGGGTTCCCGCCGAGATCGCCGCGGGCCTCGCCGGGCGGCCCTTCGCGGCGCCGGGGCTGGCGGCGCGGGCGGCGCTGATCCTCGACCATCACGCCGCGATGCTGGATTTCTACGGGGAGGCGCTGGGGGTGCGGGTGGCGCGCAAGCATGTGTCCTGGGCGCTGGAGCGCATCGCGCGCGACGGCCTGGGTGAGACGAAGCCGCTGCGCGACGCGGCGGTGCGGATCGGCGAGGCCGGCGAAGCCCGCGCCGCGCTGCGGGCCGGGCTCGACCGGCTGATCGAGACCGAGGGCGCGCGCCGGTGGGCCGCGTGAACGCCGCCGCCTTCGAGCAGGTCTGGCAGGCGCTGCCGCAGCCTGCGCTGCTCATCGACGCCGACGGCCGCATCGTCGCGGTCAACCCCTCGGCGGAGAGCTTCCTCTCGGTCAGCGCGGTGCAGCTCTGCCGCAAGACCATGGCGGAGCTCTTCGGCGCCGCCAGCCGCGTGGGCGAGCTGGTGGAGCGGGGCAGGGGCGGCGCCGTCTCGCTCGCCGACCACAACCTCGAGATCATCACCCCCGCCGGCCGGGCGCGGCTCGTCGACGCGCAGGCCGCGCCGATCGACGAGAAATCCGGCCGGGTGCTGCTGCTGATCCAGCCGCGCTCCATCGCCGAGCAGATGGACCGCACGCTCACCCACCGCTCCGCCGCGCGCTCGGTGAGCGGCATGGCGGCGATGCTGGCCCACGAGATCAAGAACCCGCTGGCCGGCATCTCCGGCGCCGCGCAACTTCTGGAGATGACGCTGGGCGACAGCGAGCGCGAGCTCACGACGCTGATCCGCGAGGAGACGGCGCGCGTGGAGAAGCTGCTCGACCGCGTCGAGGCGTTCGGCGACACCCGGCCCATCGCCCGCGAGGCGGTGAACATCCACGAGGTGCTCGACCGCGCGCGCCGCTCCGCCGAGGCCGGCTTCGCGAGCCACGTCCGCTTCTTCGTGGAGTTCGACCCCTCGCTGCCGCCGGCCGCCGGAGACGCCGACCAGCTCATGCAGGTGTTCCAGAACCTGCTGAAGAACGCCGCGGAGGCGACGCCCAAGGTCGGCGGCGTGATCCAGCTGCGCACCAGCTACAGCCCCGGCGTGGCGATCGAGAGCGCCGGCGGCGCGCGAGAGAGCGTGCCGCTGCTCATCGTCATCCAGGACAACGGCTCCGGCGTGCCCGACGAGATCCGCCGCGACATCTTCGAGCCCTTCGTCACCTCCAAGGCCGGCGGCAGCGGGCTGGGGCTGGCGCTCGTGTCCAAGGTGATGGCCGACCACGGCGGCGTCATCGAGTGCGACAGCGAGCCGGGCTGGACCGTGATGCGCCTGCGGCTGCCGGTCTGGCGGCCGCGGATCAAGGATCGTCCGAAGGGAAGGGGAGCGTGATGAACGCAGGGGGCTCGATGGGGGTTGTGCTTCTGGCTGACGACGACCGGGCGATCCGCACCGTTCTGACCCAGGCGCTGACGCGCGCCGGGTGCCGGGTGCGCGCGACCGGCAGCGCCAACACGCTGTGGCGCTGGGTCGAGGACGGCGAGGGCGACCTCATCGTGACCGACGTGGTGATGCCCGACGGCGACGGGCTCGACCTCCTGCCGGCCATCCGCCGCAAGCGCCCCGACCTGCCCGTGATCGTCATGAGCGCCCAGAACACGGTGATGACGGCGATCCGCGCCGCCGAAGCCGGAGCCTACGAGTATCTGCCGAAACCCTTCGATCTAAAGGAGGTGCTGGCGCATGTGAAGAAGGCGCTCGATGGGCGCGGCGGCCGCACCGACGAGACGCCCGAGCCCGGCGGCCGCGACGAGACCATGCCGCTGATCGGCCGTTCGCCGGCGATGCAGGACGTCTACCGCATCATGGCGCGGCTGATGACCACCGACCTCACCGTGATGATCAACGGCGAGAGCGGCACCGGCAAGGAGCTGGTGGCCCGCGCCCTGCACAATTTCGGCCGCCGCAAGTCCGGCCCCTTCGTCGCGGTCAACATGGCCGCCATCCCGCGCGACCTGATCGAGAGCGAGCTCTTCGGCCACGAGAAGGGCGCCTTCACCGGCGCCACCGACCGCGCGCAGGGGCGTTTCGAGCTGGCGCAGGGCGGCACGCTCTTTCTCGACGAGATCGGCGACATGCCGCCCGAGGCGCAGACCCGCCTGCTGCGCGTACTGCAGGAGGGCGAGTTCACCACCGTCGGCGGCCGCGCGCCGATCCGCGCCGACGTGCGCATCATCGCCGCCACCCATCAGGACCTGCGCGAACTGATCTCCGAGGGCCGGTTCCGCGAGGATCTGTTCTACCGCCTCAACGTCGTGCCGATCCGCCTGCCGCCGCTGCGCGAGCGCGTCGAGGACATCCCCGACCTCGCCCGCGCCTTCCTGCGCCGCGCCGAGGCCGAGGGCCTGCCGCGCAAGACCATCTCCGCCAAGGCGCTCGACGTGCTGCGCGGCCAGAGCTGGCCGGGCAACGTCCGCGAGCTGGAGAACCTGATGCGCCGGCTCGCCGCGCTCTGCGCCGACGAGATGATCGACGCGGCGGTGGTCGAGACCGAACTGGCCGCGCGGCCGTCCTCGGCGGCCGACGGCGACCGCGACGGCGGCGGCACGCTCTCGACCGCCGTGGAGAGCCACCTGCGGCGCTACTTCGCCCTGCATGGCGACGCGCTGCCGCCCGCGGGCCTCTACGACCGCATCCTGCGCGAGGTCGAACTGCCGCTGATCGCGCTCACGCTCTCGGCGACGCGCGGCAACCAGCTCAAGGCGGCCGATCTGCTCGGCCTCAACCGCAACACCCTGCGCAAGCGCATCCGCGACCTTGACATACCGGTAACGCGCGGCAAGAAACTGATGTAACGCAGCAACAGTCCCCGCGCTTCCGCGGGGCGCGGAGCATCATGGCGCGCAGCGATAGTCCCGCCCCGTCGTTGTCCTTCGGCCAATGGCGCATCAGGCGGTTCGGCCTCAGCGCGAGCATCGCCATCGTCCTCGCCGGGCCGGTGATGGCGCTGGCGACCGCGGCGGTCTTCGGCCTCGCCGAGGACGGCCGGGTCGGGCCCGACGTGGTGCGCGCCGTGCTGCTGGCCGACCTCGTCTACGTCCTGACGCTGGCGGCGCTGATCGTCTGGACCATCGCGCGCATCTTCGCCGCCCGCCGCGCGCGATGGTCCAG
>CAYGUQ010000269.1:5657-6279 GCA_964352995.1 uncultured Rhodobacterales bacterium | reverse complement strand
GTGAAAGCCCACGGGCGGCTGCTGGCGCTGCTGGAGGCGGGCGGGCCGCTGGCGGGGGTCGTGCACGCCTGGACCGGGTCCGCGGAGATGACCGCGCGCTTCGCCGCGCTGGGGCTGCACTTCGGCTTCGGGGGGGCGATCACCCGCGCCGGCGCCCGGCGGCCCCGGGGGCGCCCGGGGGCGCCCGCGGCGCCGCCCCGGCTCACTCGGCGGCGATCAGGCCGCCCGATCCGGCGCCGGCCCTCGCGCCCGCGGCCCGCGCCTTCTGAGGCCGCGCGGCGCCGGGAGCGCCGGCGAGGCCTTCCTCGGCCTGCACGGCGGCGATCGCCTCGCCCATCAGGCGCGCCACGCGGCGCGCGTCGGGCACGGCGCGCAGCATCGGCTGCGGCTTCAGGAAGCGCCACGGCCGGGCGTGCGGCATGAGCATCAGATAGGCGATGCGCACGTCTCCCGCCGGCGCCACCGCGATGTCGCCGCGGTCGCCGCGCGTCTTTATCGCGACGTTGACGATCTGGCGGAACGGCAGGTTGAGCGTCACCGGCAGCGCCGCGCCGACGCGCATCACAAGACGGCGAGAGGTCAGCGTGTAGATCGACGCGCGCGCCGTCGCCCAGGCGAGCGG
>CAYGUQ010000269.1:0-5647 GCA_964352995.1 uncultured Rhodobacterales bacterium | reverse complement strand
GATGAGGCCGAGGCAGACGGCCGCCATCACGAACAGGCCCGCCGTCTCCGCCGCGATGCGGTCCGGCGCGGCGCCGGCGGAGTAGCCGTCGGTCACGCGCCAGGCCGCGAGGGCGCCGAAGTAGATCGCGACCCAGTCGCCGAAGAACGCCGTCCGGGCCAGAGTGAACCAGTGCGGGCGGCCCTGCCACAGCAGCTTCTCGCCCCGCGGCAGCAGGCCCGGCAGCCCCTCCACGGGCGTGAAGTCCCGCCCGTCGATCTCGTTGCGGAAGAACCGCCCCACCAGCGGAGCGCGCGCGAGGAGGCGGCGCAGACCGCCTCCCTGCGTCTTCGGGTTCACATCCACGGCTCGGCCCTCTCCGCGTTGGCGTAGAGCTTGCCGCCGGCGTAGTAGGCCATGACCTTCTCCTCCTCGAGCATGGTGATCTGCTCGGGGGACTTGAGGGTCGGGACCTTCGCGAACTGCGCTGCGGTGATCGAGTGGACCTTCACCGTCTTGCCGTCCATGCCGACGATCACGCCCGTCATCGGCGCGAGCACGCTGCCGCCGCCGGCGAGCTCGACCTCGATGTAGCGGATCAGCGCCTCGGAGCGGTCGACCCAGATGTCCTTGACGACGCCGGCGGACTGGCCGTCGCAGCCGGTGACGTTCCAGCCGCGGATGTCGCGGTCGCCCTCGGCGACGGACCACTCGTTGGAGACGCGGAGCGGCACGATCTTGGCGTCGCCGTGCAGCGTCATCTCGGGCACGTCCTTGCGCTCGGCCCAGGAGGCCGGGCCGACGCCGTCGACCATCGGGTCGCCCGTCGGCTCGAACGGAGCGCCCGACCACTTCTCGGTGGGCCGCAGCGCGAACTTGCGGTCGGTGATCTCGCGGGCGTCCTTCTCGGGGTTGGGCGCCATCACGTCGCCGTGGCCGTGCGGCAGGCGGAAGATCTTCGGCGCGGGAAGCCCCCAGGGGCCGAACATCGCCGGCTTGCCGGTGGTCTCGGACTCCATCGGATAGCCTTCGCGCATCGTCTCGCGCTGGATGTAGATGATGAGCCCGAAGAAGAACGCCCAGAACGCGTAGAGCACGAGCTGGGCGATGTCGAAGTCGCCGATGATGGTCATGGTCCAGTCCTCCGCATGGCCCGGGCTGCCCCGGCCGGATCAGGTGGTCGGGAACTCGGCGAGGCCGAAAGACCTCTCGCCGGGGATGTCGTCGCTTGCGCCGCGCCGGCGCACGAGCGGGCCGATGGCCGCCAGCGCGCCGAAGAGCAGCAGGATCTCGATGTGGTAGACGACGCTGTAGCCGGTGCCGGGTCGCATCAGCGCCTCGCCCAGCCGGCCGGACATCGCCATCTCGCCGATCACGTCGCGCAGGGCGCCGCCGGCCGCGATGGCGAGGCCCGCCGCAGTCGCCTGCACCGCGCCCCAGGCGCCCAGCGCCAGACCGGAGCGGCGGCCGTCGCCGTCCACGAGCTGCATCGCTGCGACCAGCGCGCCGACGGCGAAGAGCCCGGCGCCGAAGCCGATCAGCGCGACGCCGCAGCGGAACAGGTCTGCGCTCGCCATCGGGTCGGCGAAGATCACCGCCGAGAAGCCGAGCAGGCCGGCGAGCGGCCCCAGCGCCGCGATGCGATGCGGGTCGCCGCCCTTCGTCATGAAGCGCGCCGCCACCGCGAAGCCGATCAGCGAGCCGCCCGCCATCAGCGCGGTCAGCGCCGTCGTCGCGCCGACGCCGAGATGCAGGATCTCGCCGCCGTAGGGCTCCAGCAGGATGTCCTGCATCGAGAAGCCCGCCGTGCCGAGCGCCACCGCCGCCATCAGCCGCATCGCCCGGCCGTCGGCGCAGAGCTCGCGCCAGGCGTCGACGAAGCGCTGGCGCGGCAGGTCGGCGCGCGTGAGGTCGGGCCGGCGCACCTCCTGCCCCCAGAGCGCGATGAGGTTGAGCCCGATGGTGACGACGGCCGCGCCCTGGATGATCTGGATCAGCGCCTTCTGCGAGAAGTCGGCGAGCAGCCAGCCGAAGGCGACGGCGCTCAGCACCATGCCGGCCATCAGCATCACGTAGAGCAGCGCCACGACGCGCGGGCGCGAGCTCTCGGGCGCAAGGTCGTTGGCGAGCGCAAGCCCGGCGGTCTGCGTCGTGTGCATGCCGGCCCCGACCAGCAGGAACGCGAGCGCCGCGCCGACCTCGCCCGCCCAGGCCGGGCCGACCGTCTGGTCGCCCGACAGCAGGATCAGCGCGAAGGGCATGATCGCGAGTCCGCCGAACTGCAGCAGCGAGCCGAACCAGAGATAGGGCGTCCGCCGCCAGCCGAGCACCGACTTGTGGTTGTCGGACCTGAAGCCGATCAGCGCGCGGGCCGGCGCGAACAGCAGCGGCAGCGAGACCATCAGCGCGACGAGCCACGCCGGCACGCCGAGCTCCACGATCATCACGCGGTTCAGCGTGCCGTTGAGCAGCACCACCGCCATGCCGACCGACACCTGGAACAGCGACAGGCGCAGCAGCCGCGCAAGCGGCAGCTCCGCGGTGGCGGCGTCGGCGAAGGGCAGGAAGCGCGGCCCCAGCGCCGCGAACACGCCCTTGATCCCCTGCGGCCCGACGATCATTTCGCCCCTCCGTTCCCGCGCGCGATCTCGAGCGCCTGGGAGATGTAGAAACCCGCCGAGACGCGCTCGGTGCGCCCTGTCGCGCCCGCGCCCACCCGGCTCTCCACCAGCCGCCGCAGCCGCCGCTCCGAGACCGGCTCGATGGCCGGCGAGCGGTCGCTCCGCGGGAACAGCTGTCCCGCCGCGTGCATCACGGTCAGCGCCGGCGTGCGCGGGCAGAAGGTGAAGAGCGCCGAGCGCTCCGCCAGCGCCGCCAGCCGCGAGGCCGCCTCGGCCATCGCCTGCGCCTTGTAGTGGATGAGGCTGTCCATCGCGACGACATGGTCGAAGCGGCCCAGATCGGGGCTCAGCATGTCGCCCACCCGGAAGTCTATCCGGTCGCGCACGTCCTCCGGCGCCCGCTCCGCCGCCACCGAGACGAGCGAGCCCGCCACGTCGATCGCCACCACCCGCGCGCCGCGCCGCGCCGCCTCGACCGCCAGCGCGCCCGTGCCGCAGCCGGCGTCGAGCACGCGCAGGCCGGCGAGGTCCGCGCCCATCCAGTCGAGCAGGGTCGCGCGCATCCGGTCGCGGCCTGCGCGCACGGTGGCGCGCACGCGGCTCACCGGCGCGTCGGAGGTCAGCCGCGCCCAGGTCTCGCTGGCGGTGCGGTCGAAATACTCCGTCAGCCGCGCCTTCTTGGCGTCCCAGCCGGCAGGGGCGAGCGCGGGCGTCGCAGGGGAAGCGGCGAGCGTGGCGGCGTCGGTCATCAGTCGAATCCCAGCATCTCGAAGATGTCGCGGTCCTTCATCGGGGCCGGCGCCAGCGGCTCGGTGCCGTCCCAGAGCGTCTGCGCCAGCGCCATGTACTCGGCGCGCGCGGCGAGCACGTCGTCCTCGTCGGGCATCTCGAAGAGCGTCTTCTTCTTGAGGCGCGAGCGGCGGATGGCGTCGAGGTCGGGCATGTGCGCCAGCCGCTTGAAGCCGACGCGGTCGCAGTAGCGGTCGACCTCGTTGGTCTCGCGCGAGCGGTTCGCGATGCAGCCCGCAAGGCGCACGCCGTAGTTCTTCGACTTCGCCTGCACCGCCGCCACGATCCGGTTCATGGCGTAGATCGAGTCGAAGTCGTTGGCGGTCACGATCACCGCGCGGTCGGCGTGCTGCAGCGGCGCCGCGAAGCCGCCGCACACCACGTCCCCCAGCACGTCGAACAGCACGACGTCGCAGTCCTCAAGCAGGTGATGCTCCTTCAGGAGCTTCACCGTCTGGCCCACGACGTAGCCGCCGCAGCCGGTGCCCGCCGGGGGGCCGCCGGCCTCCACGCACATCACGCCGTTGTAGCCGGTGGTGACGAAGTCCTCGGGGCGCAGCTCCTCGGGGTGGAAGTCCACGCTCGCCAGCACGTCGATGACCGTGGGCTGCAGCCTGCCCGTCAGCGTGAAGGTGCTGTCGTGCTTGGGGTCGCAGCCGATCTGCAGCACGCGCTTGCCGAGATGGCTGAACGCGGCGGAGAGGTTCGACGAGGTGGTCGACTTGCCGATGCCGCCCTTGCCGTAGACCGAGAACACCTTGGCGGTCTCGATCTTCAGGCTCGGGTCGAGCTTGACCTGCACCGAGCCTTCGCCGTCCTCGCCCTTCAGATTGGGGGCCTTCATGTCGAGGGGGGCCATGGCCGCTCCTTCCTATTCCGCTGCGATGGACACGCCTTCAAGGCGGTCCTCGAGTTCCTCGCCGGCGCGCCTGAGCGCCTCCAGCGTCGCGTCGTCGGGCTTCCAGTAGTTGCGCTCGCTCGCCTCCAGCAGGCGGTTGGCGAGGCGCGCGGAAGCCTTGGGGTTCAGGTCGGCCAGACGGCGGCGCATCGCCTCGTCCAGCACGAAGGTCTCGGTCACGCGCTGGTAGACCCAGGGCGCGACCTCGCCGGTGGTGGCGGACCAGCCGAAGGCGTTGGTGACGCTCGCCTCGATCTGGCGCACGCCCTCGTGGCCGTGCTCCAGCATCGGCTCGTACCACTTGGGGTTCAGCATGCGCGTGCGGGTCTCGAGCGCCACCTGCTCGGAGAGGGTGCGCACCGCGCCCTCGCCGCGCGTCTGGTCGCCGATGTAGGTCGGCGCGCTCTCGCCCTTGGCGCGCTTCACCGCCCGGCCGATGCCGCCGAGCGTATCGAAGTAGTGGTCGATGGTGGTCACGCCGAGCTCGACCGATTCGAGGTTCTGGTAGGCGAGATCGACGCCCCCCAGCACGCTCTGCAGCAGCTCCGGCTGCGCCTTCGCGGCGCCGTCGCGGCCGTAGGCGAAGCACTTGCGCTTGGCGTAGCAGTCGGCGAGTTCGTCCTCGTGCTCGAAGGCGCCTGCGTCGACCATCATGTTGACGTTGGCGCCGTAGGCGCCGTCGGCGTTGGAGAAGACGCGCAGGGCGGCCGTCTCGATGTCGCAGCCGCTCTCGGCCATGTGCTTCAGCGCGTTGGCGCGCAGGTAGTTGGCCTCGACCGGCTCGTCGGCGCTCGCCGCCAGCCACGCCGCCTCGGCCAGCATCCGCGTCTGGATCGGCAGCAGGTCGCGGAAGATGCCCGAGAGCGTAGCCATCACGTCGATGCGCGGCCGGCCCAGCTCCGCCAGGGGGATCAGCCTCGCGCCGCAGACGCGGCCGTAGCTGTCGAGCCGCGGCGCCGCGCCCATCAGCGCCATCGCCTGCGCCACCGGCGCGCCCTCGGTCTTGAGGTTGTCGGCGCCCCAGAGGACGATGGCGACCGTGCGCGGCAGCGGCTTGCCGCCCTCCATGTGCCGCGCCAGCAGGCGCGCCGCCTGCTTGGCGCCGTCGCGCATCGCGAAGGCGGAGGGCAGGCGGAAGGGGTCGAAGCCGTGCAGGTTGCGCCCCGTGGGCAGCACGTCGGGGCTGCGCAGGATGTCGCCGCCCGGCGCCGGCGCGATGAAGCCCGCGTCGAGCGCGTGAATGATCGCCGGCAGCTCGCTGTCGCGGGCGAGGTTCTCCGCGATGGCCTTGAGCCGCGTCAGCGCCTCGACGTCGCCGCCATGGGCGCGGGCCGCCGCCTGCGGCGCAAGGCCCGCGGCC
>CAYGUQ010000268.1:0-6288 GCA_964352995.1 uncultured Rhodobacterales bacterium | reverse complement strand
GCCTGCGGGCCGGCGGCCTTAAGCGGAGCCGTTCTGGCTCCCCTGGCGCGCCGACCTCGCTGGCGAGATCGCCGTTCTGGCGATGGGGTGGGCGGGCGATCGCGCCCGCCGGCGTTCAGGACGCAGGCGTCACAGGGTGACGAGCTGCTCGGCGCGGCGCAGGGCGGCGCGGTTGGAGGGCATGCTCGCGGCGGCCATGATCGCCTCGCAGCGCTCCGACGCGGCCATCAGCAGCGCGTCGTCGAGATGCTCGGCCAGACGGAAGAAGCCTGCCGAGCGGGCGCTGTCGCGGGCGACCTCGAGAGCGTCGAAAAACGGCGACTGCGTCATGGTCCTGGTCTCCTGCGGTGGGCCCTGCGGCCCGCGGTTCATTTGCCTAAAACTGACCGCATTCGGACCTTTGTCGTAGTCGCCAATTCGGCATCGCGGTTTCTGGGGAGGGCGCCGCCGCCAACTATCTGAAAAATATGGGCGTCAATACGGAAAACGCGCCGAATCGGCGCGTTCTCAGTCGCGTGGGGCGCATCGCCGGCGCGCCTCGGAGGCCGGCGCGAAGTGCGCCGTGCGGCGACTTTCGGCGGTGGGCGCTGGCCCGAAACGCCGTTTCCGGTCAGGCGCTCAGGCGTTGTGGCGCGCCGCCGCCGTCTCCGCCCTGGCGGCCGGCGCGGCCCGCGGCGCGGCGATGCTCGGCATGCCGGGACGGGCCTGCGGGATCGGCTGCGCCGCGGGCGGCGAGGCGCGCCCCGGCGCGGCCTCCGCCGCCGGGCCGAGGGCGCAGGCGTAGAGGCCTGCGACGACGCCCGCGCCGATCAGGTTGCCGAGCAGCACCGCCGGCAGGTTGCCCATCAGATCGGCGAAACCGCCCGCCGCGCCGCTCGCGAGCCCCGCCGGCAGCAGGTAGAGGTTCGCGACGGAGTGCTCCAGGCCGATGGTGATGAAGGCCGCCACGGGCAGCGCGACGGCCACCGCCTTGCCGGTGGCGTTGCGCGTCGCCAGGCTCATCCACACTGCAAGGCAGACGAGGATGTTGCACAACACCCCGCGCGCCAGCGACACCGAGGTCGGCTCGGCGAACTTGCCTTCGGCGATCGAAGCCGCGACGGCGCCATGCCCGCCGGAAAAGAGCCCCGCCGCGGCCATGAGCGCGACGACGCCGAGCGCGCCCGCGGCGTTGCCCGCGAGGACCAGCCCCCAGTTGCGCAACATCGGGCGCACGCCGAGGACGCCGCGCCAGACCGCCAGCAGCATCATGGCGTTGCCGGTGAAGAGCTCCGCGCCGGCGATCAGCACGAGCGCGAGGCCGAGCGAGAACACGAGACCGCCCAGCGCCTTGGCGGCGCCGAAGCCCGGCTCCGCTCCGATCATGACCGCCGTGAAGAACGCGCCGCCGAAGGCGATGAAAGCGCCGCCGAGCACGCCCAGCGCAAAGGTCTTGCCAGCCGGCGCCGCCGCCTTGGCCACGCAGGACGCGACCAGAGCGTCGCCGATCTGCGCGGGCGTGAGCATCGTTTCGGGAGCGGCCTGCGGCGCTCCCGCGTTCCTTTCGGCATCGACCATCGCACGTCATCTCCAACGCCGCCCCGGACTCTCGGAGCGCTTACCCAATCACAGGCGCGGGCCGCGACAGGCGGCGCCGCGCAGCTTCTTGCGGCCTCAGGCGGCCGCCTTCAGGCCAGCCGAGGAGGACAGCTCAGCAAGGAACACGCGGTCGCTCGCCTGCCGGACGCCCGGCCCGATCCGGAGCGGATAGCCGTCGATCTCCACCGTGTCGGCCTCGCCGCGCAGCACCGCCAGGAAGTCGGCGCGCGTCGGGTCCGGGCCGCAGCGCTCGAGGAGCTCGGTGACGAAGCGGCCGATGATGTAGCCCTCGAGCCCGGCATGGTCGCCGACGCGCCCGCCGGCGGCGAGGAACGCCCCGGCGACGCCGCCCGCGCCCGATGTGAGCAGCGGCACGACTTGCGACGTCAGCGTGCCGTCGCAGGCCGAGCCGGCCGCGGCGACGAAGTCGAGGCCGCTGTTGAACGAGATCGCGGCGAATCTGCCGCCGTAGCCCGCCTTGCGCATCGCCTGCACGAAGGCCGCCGAGGGGGCCGCCGTTCCGCCGAGGAGAATCGCGTCGGCCCCGGCGTCCGCCAACTTGGCTGCGGCGGGCCCGATGTTCCCGTCGGAGCGCTGGTAGGAGGCCTCGGCGACGAGCGTCGCGTCGGTTCCCTTCAGCGCCTTGTCGAGCGCGGCGCGCATGGTCTGGCCGAAGGCGTCGCCCTGGAACATCAGGCCGAAGCGCTTCACGCCGTTCTGGCGCGTCAGCGCCTTCACGAGCGCCGCGACCTCCTCGTCGTAGCTGGCGCGCAGGTTGACGACATGGGCGAGCGCGGGATCGCGCAGGAACGCCGCGCCGGTCATGGGCCCGACGAACGGCACCTCTCCGCCCCGCGCCACCTTCTCGGTCATCGCCGAGGTCGGGGTGCCGACCGGGCCGAGCAGGCCGAAGATGCGGCCGTCGCGCAGCATGTCGCAGACGTTGCGCACCGCGACCTTGGGGTCGTAGCCGTCGTCCTCGGCGAAGAGCTCCAGAGAGCGCCCATGGACCCCGCCCGCGTCGTTGACCTGCGCGAACGCCGACAGCAGGCCGTCGCGCAGCGCCTGGCCGGTCGGCCCCAGCGGCCCCTTGAGCGGCGCCGTCTGGCCGAAGGCGATCGCGCGCTCGGCGACGCCGGGCTCGGAGGTCAGGCGGCCGAGGAACACGTCCACCGACGTCCCCAGCCCGACGATGCTCTTCTCGATGTCGCCGACGCGGCCGCGCACCTCGCCCATCTTCTCGACGCCATGCCGCGCGTTCGCGCCGATCTGCGTGGTGGCGACGGACTGCTGCTGGACGGCGCGGCTGACGTCGTCGGTCGTCTCGGTGAGGCGCGCGCCCGATTCGCGGAGCTTGTCCACGATGATCTCGACATGGCTGACCACGTCGCGCAGGCCCGTCACCATCTGCTGCACCTCGGTCGTCGCGTTGGACGTCCGGTTGGCGAGCTGGCGCACTTCCGACGCGACCACGGCGAAACCCTTGCCGTGGTCGCCCGCGCGCGCGGCCTCGATCGACGCGTTGAGCGCCAGCAGATTGGTCTGGAAGGCGATGTTCTGGATGAGATCGGTCACGTCGTTGATGCGGTTGGCCGCGTTGGAGAGGTCCGACGCCGTGGCCGCGGCGCGGTCGGAGCTCGCGGCGACCTCCTGCACGAGCTGGCCCGCCGAGGCGGTCATGTCCGCGACGCGGCGCGCCGCGGCGTCGATCTCGCCGGCGCGCGTGTTCATCTGATCGATGGCGTCGGTCGCCGTCTCGGTCGCGCCGGCGCAGGCGGCGCTCATCTCCTCGATGCGGCGCAGCGCCTGGGCCACGGTGCCGTTGAAGACCTCGCCCGTGTCCCGCGCCTCGGCCCGGCGACGGCGCTCGGCCAGACCTTCGGAGAGGGTCTGGTCGTCGAGGAGCTGCTGGGTCTCGCGCAGACGGGCGATCAGCGCGGCGGTGAGCGTGTAGAGCGGCGCGAAATCGGCGTCCGCCGTCTTCGGCATGGGCGTGTCGAGGGCGCCGTCGACGACCGACTTCATGAGCCCGGCGAGGCGCTCGATGTCCGCCGGCGGCTGCGGCGGGGCGGGCGGCGCGGCCTGGCGCTGCTCGACGGCGGTCGCGCCCGACAAGGCGCTGTGAACCGTGGCCTCGGAGCGCGACCCCAACAAAAAGCGCATCATGTCGTCACCTGCGAATCGCTTGAAGCCAATGCGAATCGGCGGCGCGCGGCTGATTCCGGGCCGAAAAGGCCGATCTGTCCGTTGCGCCTGACCCTCATGGCGATGCCGTCTCCCATCAACGCAACCGCGCATTGCGGCCTGTCAGGGAAACTAGGCTCGGTCAGGTTAACGGAAGTAGAGCCTTCGGGCGCTGAACAACGAAGCATTTGACGTTTGTTGGGACAAAGGCGCCCAGCGCTCTGATCAGGCGATAAGGTCGTCGAATGCCTCGAACACGGCGGAGTATACATCACGCTTGAAGGGAACAATGCTTGCCGCCAGCGCGTCGCGCTCCATCCAGGACCAGCGGCTGAACTCCGGCGGCGGGCCGGATATGTCGATGTCGGCGTCGTCGCCAAGAAAGCGCATGGCGAACCATTTCTGCGTCTGGCCGCGGTAGCGCCCCTTCCAGAGCTTGCCGACCAGTTCCGGCGGCAGGTCGTAGTCGATCCAGCCCGGCGTCTCGCGCAGGATCTCGACGCGGTCGGGCCGCACGCCGGTCTCCTCGAAGAGCTCGCGCAGCGCCGCCTCGCGCGGGGCCTCGCCCCTGTCGATGCCGCCCTGCGGCATCTGCCAGGCAGGGCCGGGGTTGTCGATGCGCTGCCCGGCGAACAGGCGACGTCCCGGGCCTATGAGGGCCACGCCCACGCAGGGCCGATAGGGAAGCTCGGATGGGGTCTTCATGGGCCGGCCGTCATGTGAATGCGGCGGCGGCGCCATGGCGCCGCCGCCGGAAGCGCCGCCTACTGCGCCTGGCTGTAGACCGAGAGGCCGGTCAGCAGGTCGAGCGCGTAGGCGAGCTGCAGGTCTTCGTTGCGCAGCCGGTTGGTGGCCTCGTGGCGGGCGCGCTCGGCGTCCATCTGCTCGCGCTCCTCGTCGGTGAGCACGTTCTCGAGGCTGCCGCGCAGGTCGGCCTCCGAGCGCGTGCGGCGCGCCGGCTGGTCGGCGTCCTCCCCGTTGCCGAGCGTCCGCTGCTCGACGAGGATGTCGGGCTCGATGCCCAGCGCCTGGATCGAGCGGCCCGACGGCGTGTAGTAGCGCGCCGTCGTCAGCCGCATCGCGCCCTCGCCGGAAAGCGGCATGATCGTCTGCACCGAGCCCTTCCCGAAGGACTTCGCGCCGACGATGATCGCGCGGCGATGGTCCTGCAGGGCGCCGGCGACGATCTCCGACGCCGAGGCCGAGCCCTCGTTGATCAGCACCACGAGCGGCTTGCCGCCCGTGAGGTCGCCCGCCTTGGCGTTGTAGCGGTCGCTGTCGGAGAGGTCGCGGCCGCGCGTCGAGACGATCTCGCCGGCCTCCAGGAACGCGTCGGAGACCGCGATGGCCTGGTTCAGCAGGCCGCCGGGGTTGTTGCGCAGGTCGACGACGTAGCCCTTCACCGCGTCCTCGCCCCCGAGCTCGTCCTGCACCTCCTTGATGCCGGCGCGCAGGTTCTCGAAGGTCTGCTCGTTGAACGTCGTGATGCGCAGCACGCCGACGTCGCCCTCCACGCGCGTGCGCACGGCGCGGATCTTGATGACGTCGCGGGTGATGGTGATGTCGATCGGCCCCTCGGCCTCAGGCCGCAGGATCGTCACCTTGATGTCGGAGCCGACCGGCCCGCGCATCTTGTCGACGGCCTCCGACAGCGTGAGCCCCATCACCGGCTCGTCGTCGATGTGGCTGATGAGGTCGCCAGCGAGCACGCCCGCCTCGGCGGCCGGCGTCTCGTCCATCGGCGCGACGACCTTGACGAGGCCGTCCTCCATGGTGACCTCGATGCCGAGCCCGCCGAACTCGCCGCGGGTCTGGACCCGCATGTCCTCGAAGTTCTCGGGCGGCAGGTAGGACGAGTGGGGGTCGAGCGAGGCCAGCATCCCGTTGATCGCCGCCTCGATGAGCTTCTGCTCGTCGACTTCCTCGACATAACCCGAGCGCACGCGCTCGAAGATGTCGCCGAACAGGTCGAGATACTCGTAGGTCGAGCGCGTCGAGGTCTGCTGCGCCGCGAGCGGCCCAGCGAACTGGGTCGTCGCCAGCACGCCGGCCGCAACGCCCGCCATCGCCGCCATCGCAAGCTTTCGCATCACCGTGTCGTCCTTTCGTCAGTGAGCCGGAACCAGTCGGCCGGATCGGTCGCCGCGCCGGCGCGCGTAACCTCGATATAAAGCGCCTCGGGCTGAATCGTCCCGTTTGACGCCGACGCGTCAATCAAAAACTCGTCGGCGCCCGAGAGCGCCCCTCCCATCGCGCCGATCAGCGCCCCCGCGGCCACCGTGTCGCCTGCGTCGACGGAAACGGCGCCCATGCCCCGCAGCGCGACCAGCACGCCCGCCGCAGGCTCAAGCACCACCGTCAGGGCCCGGCCCGGGCCGCCGTCGGGGCCCGCATAGCGCACGCTGGCGACCATCGGCGCGCGCACGCCGGCGTGCGGCGCGGCCAGCACCGTGGCGCCGGCCCCCGGGCCGGGCTGGCCGATCAGGTGCTGGCCTTGTACGCGCAGATGGCGGTTCTTTCGCGCGC
>CAYGUQ010000267.1:2915-6294 GCA_964352995.1 uncultured Rhodobacterales bacterium | reverse complement strand
GCCCCCGCCCCGACATCGCCGCGCTGACCACCTATCTCGAAGGCTGACCCGGTGCCCGGCGATCTGCTGCGCGCGCTGGGCGACCTGCGCGACCCCAGGCTGTGGGGCGTCATGATGAAGGCGGCGCTGCTCACGCTGGCGCTGCTGGCTCTCGGCGTCGTCGGCCTCGGCTGGGCGCTGGGCGTCGGGGGCGACCTGACGCTGAGCGACCCGTGGATCGGCACGATCGATTTCGGCGCGCTCGGCTTCTTCGCCTACCTGGCTGCGGCGACGCTCGCATCGGCGTTTCTCACGCCCTTCGTCGCGGCGCTCTTCGTCGGTCTGCTGCTCGACGACGTGGTGGAGGCGGTGGAGCGGCGGCGGTATCCCGGCCTCGGCCCGGCCAGCCCGGTGCCCTTCGCGCGCCAGATGGGCGCCGCGGTAAAGCTGCTGGGCCTGATGATCGTCGCGAACCTGCTGGGGCTGGCGGTCTACCTGCTGTTCCCGCCCTTCGCGCCGGCGGTCTTCCTGACTCTGAACGGCTACCTGATCGGCCGCGAGTATGTCGAACTGGTGGCCTTCAGGCGGATCAGTGCGACAGACGCCCGGCGTCTCAGGCGGCGGGAGCGTCTGAGCGCCACCCTCATCGGCGCCGCCGTGGCGGCGACGCTTTCGGTGCCCTTCGTCAATCTTCTGGCGCCGATGATCGGCGTGGCCGCCGCCACGCACCTCTTTCACCGGGCGAGGGCGCGCGCCGCGGCATGATCGGGCGGCGGCGGCCGCCGCCCGGAGCGTCGGTCAGCTGCCGACGGTCGGCGTCTCGACGATCGGCGTCTGCGCAGACTTGGGGCTGTAGCCCGAGCACTGCGCGAAGGCGGCGCCGGCGAACGCGGCGACGGCGGCGGCGAGGACGATGGTCTTCATGGCGCGATCTCCCGTGTTGCGAGTGCTTGAAGGTTAGCACGCGCCGGCCCGCAGGAAAGGGTTATTGCGCGACGCCGTGCGCCGACGCGATGGGCCGAGGACCGTCGCGGCCGACGCCGCTAGCGCCGGTCGATGCGCAGCAGCTTGTCGCGGCCGGTCTCGCCCCGAATGATGGTCAGGGCCGACTTCGGGACGCCGAGCGCCTTCGCGGCGAGCGCGATCACGGCTGCGTTCGCCTTGCCGCCCTCCGCCGGCGCCGCGACGCGGACAAGGGCGAGAGGGGTCTCGCCCTCCGCGCAGGGAGCCATGGCGATGGCTTCGGCCGCCGCCCGCGGCGTGACGCGCAGGCGCAGGAGATCGCCGTCGAAGGCGATCGGCTCGGGCCTGCGCGCCACGCGCGTCAGTCGAACGGCGCGAGGTTGCGGATGTCGTCGCGCGTGATGACGCGGAACTCGATCACGCAGAAGATCGCGAGCCAGACGATCGCCGCGACGCCCGTCGCCCACAGCATCTTGCGCCCGATCATGGGCGTCTCGGGAGCGCCGGCCGGCGTGCCGGGCGCGACGTCTCCGGCTTCCTCCTGGCTGCGCACCCCGACGGGCAGCAGCATCAGCAGCACGATGAACCATGTCACCGCATAGAGCACGAGGGCGGATGTGAAGGACATCAGCGCGTTCTCCCCGAGGTCACGCCTGCTCCAGCTCGACCAGCGTTCCGTTGAAGTCCTTGGGGTGCAGGAACAGCACCGGCTTGCCGTGGGCCCCGATCTTCGGCTCGCCGTCGCCGAGCACGCGGGCGCCGCCGGCCCTCAGGCGGTCGCGGGCGGCGAGGATGTCGTCGACCTCGTAGCATACGTGGTGGATGCCGCCGGAGGGGTTCTTGGCGAGGAAGGCCGCGATGGGGCTCGTCTCGCCAAGCGGCTCCAGAAGCTCGATCTTGGTGTTCGGCAGCTCGATGAACACCACCGTCACGCCATGGTCGGGCTCGGCCTGCGGCGCCGAGACGGTCGCGCCCAGCGTGTCGCGATAGAGCGCCGTTCCGGCCGCCAGATCAGGCACCGCGATGGCGACATGGTTGAGACGTCCGATCATGGCGGGCTCCCTCGCTAACGCTCCCGCGCCCGTTCTCCGCGACCGGCGCGGGATTGTCGAGGCGCCGGGGCGGTTTCTCGCGGAACCGCAAGCCGCTATATGGGGCGGAAGGCAGCAGGAGGCAGCGATGAAGGTCAACGGGACGCACCACCGCCCGATCTGGGAGGCCGAGGGGCCGCAGGGTCCGGAGGTTCGCATCATCGATCAGACGAAGCTTCCCTTCGCGTTCGAGACCATGGCGCTGCCGAGCGAGGCCGAGGCCGTGCGCGCCATCGCCGACATGCTTGTGCGCGGGGCGCCGCTGATCGGGGCGACGGCCGCCTACGGGCTGGCGCTGGCGATGCGGGAGGACCCCTCCGACGCCAACCTCTCCGCCGCCTACGACCGGCTGTTCCGCTCGCGCCCGACCGCGGTGAACCTCCGCTGGGCCATCGACGACGTCGCCGCAAGGCTGCGCCCGCTGGCGCCGGCCGAGCGCGCCGCCGCCGCCTTCGCCCGCGCCCGCGCCATCGCCGACGAGGACGTCGAGCTCTGCCGCATGATCGGCGTGCACGGGCTGCCGCTGATCGAGGAGATCGCGGCGCGCAAGGGCCGCGTGAACATTCTCACCCACTGCAACGCCGGGTGGCTCGCCACCTGCGACTGGGGCACCGCGACGAGCCCGATCTATCAGGCCTTCGACAAGGGCCTCGACGTGCATGTCTGGGTCGACGAGACGCGGCCGCGCAATCAGGGCGGGTTTCTCACCGCGTGGGAGCTCGGCCAGCACGGCGTGGCCCACACCGTCGTCGTCGACAACGCCGGCGGCCACCTGATGCAGCGCGGCGACGTCGACATCTGCTTCGTCGGGACCGACCGCACGACGCGCGAGGGCGACGTCTGCAACAAGATCGGCACCTATCTCAAGGCGCTGGCGGCGAAGGACTGCGGCGTGCCGTTCTACGTCTGCCTGCCCTCGCCGACGATCGACTGGACCGTCCGCGACGGGCTCGCCGAAATCCCGATCGAGGAGCGGCGCCCCGAGGAGGTGACCGAGGTGCAGGGGCTCGGCCCGGACGGCGTGCGCACGGTGCGCGTGGTCGCGCCGGGCTCTCCCGCGGCGAACCCGGCCTTCGACGTGACGCCGGCCCGCCTCGTCACCGGGCTCGTCACCGAGCGGGGCGTGGCCGAGGCGAGCGAGGCCGGCCTGCTGGCGCTATACCCCGAGCGGAAGGCGGCGTGAGCGGCCGGCGCGTCGGCGTCGTCGGCGCCGGGATCGCGGGGCTCGCGGCGGCGCGGGCGCTCGTCGAGCGGGGATGCGCGGTCGTCGTGTTCGAGAAGAGCCGCGGGCTCGGCGGCAGGCTCGCGACGCGGCGCACGCGCGACGGGCTGGAGTACGACCATGG
>CAYGUQ010000267.1:0-2905 GCA_964352995.1 uncultured Rhodobacterales bacterium | reverse complement strand
CGCCGGGGCGGCGCAGACGACCGCGTCGAAGGCCTGGCCGTCCACCGCCCACCCCGCGCCGGCGGGCGTCACCGCGGCGACGGCGGCGCGTCATGGCGGCGGCTGGGTCGGGACGCCCGGCATGAGCGCGCTGGTCGGGCCGCTGGCGCAGGGGCTCGACATCCGCCTCGGCGCCGCCGTCGCCGCGGTGACGCCCGCCGGCGCGGGGTGGGCGGTGGACGGCGAGGCCTTCGACGCGGTCGTCTGCGCCGCCCCGGCGCCCCAGACGGCGACGCTCTGCGCCGCGTCGGGGCCCGTGAGCGCCGCGGCGCGCTCGGCGGAGATGGACCCGTGCTGGACGCTGATGGCCGCGTGGGATGCGCCCGCGCCCGCTTCGTCGGCGGCGCCAGCGCCCTTCGCCAAGCTCGTCGCGATGGCGGGCCGGCCGGGGCGGGCCGCGGCGCCCGACCGCTGGGTCGCTCACGCCGACCTCGCCTGGACGCGCGCGCATCTCGAACTCGACAAGGAGGCCGCGGCGGAGGCGCTTCTGGCGCCCCTGCGCGCGGCGCTGGGCGCGGGCGCGCCTGCGCACGCCGTCGCCCATCGCTGGCGCTACGCCCGCGTGTCCCGGCCAGTGGGCGCGCCCTGCGCTCAGGACGGAAGGCTCGTCGCCTGCGGCGACTGGCTGCTCGGGCCGGACGCCTCCGACGCCTACGCCTCGGGCCGCGCCGCCGCCGCCGCGCTCTCGGCGGTCTTCGCCTGAGCCTCGAGACGCCCGCCGGGCGCGTGCCGAAGGGCGCGCATCTGGCGGGGCGGCGCCATTCGGCCTAGCTGTGGAGCGCCGACGTTTCGCCGAGGGCCTGACCATGACCAATCCGCTGACGACCGACTGGACCGGCCCTTTCGGCCTCCCGCCCTTCGAGGCCGTCGCGCCGGAGCACTTCCGTGCGGCGTTCGACGCGGGGCTGGCGCAGGCCGAGGCCGAGCGCGACGCCATCGCCGCCGACCCGGCCGAGCCCGATTTCGCCAACACCGTCGCGGCGATGGAGCGCTCGGGCCGGCTGCTGTCGCGCACGGCCTCGACCTTCTTCAACCTCGTGGGCGCCGACAGCTCCGACGCGCTGGAGGCGATCCAGACCGAGGTGTCGCCGCAGCTGGCGCGCTATTCCTCCCAGACGCTCACGCACCCCGCGCTCTTCGCGCGGGTCGAGGCGCTGATGGCGCGGCGCGAGGCTCTGGGGCTGACGGCCGAGCAGGACCGCGTGCTCTACCTCACCCATCGCCGCTTCGTGCGGGCGGGCGCGCGGCTCGACGCGGCGGGCAGGGCGCGCATGGGCGAGATCATGCAGCGGCTCGCCGCGCTCGGCACGAAGTTCTCGCAGAACGTGCTGGCCGACGAGCGGGCCTGGTCGATGGCGCTGGAGGGCGACGACCTCGCGGGGCTGCCGGACTTCGTGCTGGACGCGGCGCGCGGCGCGGCCTCGGCCCGCGGCGTCGAGGGCCATGTCGTGACGCTGTCGCGCTCGCTCATCGAGCCGTTCCTGACCTTCTCCGCCCGGCGCGACCTGCGGGAGAAGGCGTGGGCCGCCTGGGTCGCGCGCGGGGCGAACGGCGGCGAGACCGACACCGCCGCGCTGATCGCGGAGACGCTGGCGCTGCGGGCCGAGCGCGCCGCGCTGCTCGGCTATCCCAGCTACGCCGCCTACAAGCTCGACACCGAGATGGCGGGCTCGCCCGAGGCGGTGCGCGGCCTGCTGGAGCGGGTCTGGACCGCCGCCCGCGCCCGCGCCGGCGAGGAGGCCGGGCGCCTGCGCGCGCTGATCGCCGCCAAGGGGGCCAACCACGAACTCGCGGCGTGGGACTGGCGCTTCTACGCCGAGAAGCTGCGCGCGCGGGACTATGCGCTCTCCGAAGGCGAACTGAAGCCCTACCTCCAGCTCGACCGCGTGATCGAGGCGGCCTTCGACGTGGCCGGGCGGCTCTTCGGGCTGACGTTCGCGCCGCTGCCCGACGCGCCGCGCTACCACCCCGACGTGCGGGTGTGGGAGGCGACGCGCGACGGCGCGCATGTCGGCGTCTTCATGGGCGACTACTTCAACCGCCCGTCGAAGCGCTCCGGCGCGTGGTCCACGAGCTTCCGCAGCCAGAACCGGCTGATGGGCGAGACGCCCGTGGTGCTCAACGTGATGAACTTCGCGCGCGGCGGCGACGGCCCGGCGCTGCTGACATGGGACGACGCCCGCACGCTGTTCCACGAGCTCGGCCACGGGCTGCACAGTCTGCTCTCCAACGTCGAGCACCCCTCGGTGAGCGGCACGTCGGTCTCGCGCGACTTCGTGGAGCTGCCCTCGCAGCTCTTCGAACACTGGCTGGGCGAGCCGCAGGTGCTCGCGCGCCACGCCGTCAATGCGCAGGGCGACGCGATGCCGGCGGACCTGATCGAGCGGCTGCGCGCGGCGGAGACGTTCAACCAGGGCTTCGCCACAGTGGAGTATGTCGGCTCGGCGCTGGTGGATCTGGCGCTCCACGAGGGCGCCCCGCCCGCCGACCCGCTCGCGGCCGAGGCCGCGGCGCTCGCGGCCATCGGCATGCCGGCGGAGATCGGGATGCGCCACCGCTCGTCCCATTTCCAGCATGTCTTCGCGGGCGAGGGCTACGCCTCGGGCTACTACAGCTACATGTGGTCGGAGGTGATGGACGCCGACGCCTACGCCGCCTTCGAGGAGGCGGGCGATCCCTTCGACCCCGAGACGGCGCGGCGGCTCGAGGTCGAGATCCTGTCGGTCGGCGGCTCCCGCGACGCGGCGGAGGCGTGGACCGCCTTCCGCGGCCGGGCGCCGGAGCCGGCGGCGATGCTGAAGGGAAGGGGCCTCGCCGCCTAGGCGCGCGCCGCCCCGGCCGGGCCGCGAGCGGCGCGCGCCTAGGC
>CAYGUQ010000266.1:4420-6336 GCA_964352995.1 uncultured Rhodobacterales bacterium | reverse complement strand
CGCCGCCCTCGCGGCGACGACGCCCGAGCCGATCTCGCTGCACCGGGCGCTGGCGGGGATGGCGGGCGAAGGCGTGACGCACTGCGCCATGGAGGCCTCCAGCCACGGCCTCGCCCAGCGCCGGCTCGACGGCGTCAGGCTGGCGGCGGGGGCGTTCCTCAACCTGGGGCGCGACCACCTCGACTACCATCCCGACATGGCCGACTACGCCAGCGCCAAGCTGCGGCTCTTCTCCGAAGTGCTGCCGGCGGGGGCGGCGGCGGTGATCAACGCCGACAGCCCGCTCGCGCCGGTCGCGGCGCAGATCGCGGCGGCGCGGGGGCTGCGCGCGATCCGCGTCGGCGAAGCGGACGGCGCCGAACTGCGGCTGATCGAGGCGCGCTTCCACGCCGAGGGGCAGACCGCGCGGTTCGTCTGGGAGGGGCGCGAGCACGCCGCCGACCTGCCGCTCGTCGGCGGCTTCCAGGGGGCCAACGCGCTGGCGGCGGCGGCGCTGGCCATCGGCGCCGGGGCGGAGGCGGAGGCCGTCTTCGCCGCGCTGCCGCGGCTCGTCGGCGTGCGCGGGCGCATGGAGCATGTCGCGACGCGGACCAACGGCGCCCGCGTCTACGTCGACTACGCCCACAAGCCCGACGCGCTGGCCGCCGCGCTCGACGCGCTGCGGCTGCACACGCCGGGCCGGCTGATCGTGGTGTTCGGCGCCGGCGGCGACCGCGACGCCGGCAAGCGCCCGCTGATGGGCGCCGCCGCCGCCGAGCGCGCCGATCTCGCCATCGTCACCGACGACAACCCACGCTCCGAGGCGCCCGCTGCCATCCGCGCCGCGGTGCTGGCGGGCTGCGCAGGCTTTCAGGGCGCGGAGGAGGTCGGCGACCGGGCGGAGGCGATCCTGCGCGGGGTCGACGCGCTGGGGCCGCGCGACCGCCTTCTGATCGCCGGAAAGGGCCACGAGACCGGGCAGATCGTCGGCCGCGACGTGCTGCCCTTCGACGACGCCGAGACGGCGCGCGCCGCTGTGGCGGCGCTCGACGGACTCGACGCCGACATCGACGGCCATTTCGACGGGGAGGACGGGCCATGAGCGGCGGCGGGAACGACGCGCTCTGGACGGCGGCGGAGGCCGCGCTGTGGACGGCGGCGGAGGCCGCGGCGGCCACGGGCGGGCGCGTCGACGGCGCGTGGACGGCGACGAGCGTCTCCATCGACACGCGCACGCTGGCGCAGGGCGCCCTCTTCGTCGCGGTGAAGGGCGACGCGCGCGACGGGCACGGCTTCGTCGGCGACGCGCTGGAGAAGGGCGCCGCGGCGGCGCTGGTCTCCCACGCGCCGGACGGCTTCGCCGCGCCGGGCCGGCTGCTGGTCGTGGGCGACACGCTGGAGGGGCTGCGCGGCCTCGCGACTGCTGCGCGGGCGCGGCTGGCGGCGGAGGCGCGCGTCGTCGGCGTCACCGGCTCGGTGGGCAAGACCGGCGTGAAGGAGATGCTGCGCGCGATGCTCGGCGCGCAGGCCGCGACCCATGCGCCGGAAGGCAGCTTCAACAACCACTGGGGCGTGCCGCTGACGCTGGCGCGCAGCCCTCGCGACGCGCGGTTCCTCGTGATCGAGATGGGGATGAACCACGCCGGCGAGATCGCGCCGCTGTCGCGGCTGGCGCGGCCCGACGTGGCGCTGATCACCACCGTCACCGCCGCCCATATCGGCAACTTCGCCGACGAGTCGGGCATCGCCGACGCAAAGGCGGAGATCTTCGAGGGCGTCGCGGCCGGCGGCGTCGCCGTGCTCAACCGCGACAACCGCTGGTTCGACCGGCTGGCCGACGCGGCGCGGGCGCATCGGCTGAAGATCGTCTCCTTCGGCGAGGACGAGGGCTGCGACGCGCGGCTCGTCTCGGCGCAGCTGCGCGGGCCGGCGACCGT
>CAYGUQ010000266.1:0-4410 GCA_964352995.1 uncultured Rhodobacterales bacterium | reverse complement strand
CGCAGCGGCGGGCGGGAGCTCGTCTTCAAGAGCGGCGCGCCGGGGCGGCATCGCGCGCCAACCGCGGGCGGCGCGCTGGCGGCGGCGCAGGCCGCCGGGGCCGACCTCGCCCGCGCCTCGCTGGCGCTGGCGACATGGCGCGCGCCGGAGGGGCGCGGCGCGCGCTGGCGGGTGCATGTCGGCCCCGACGGCGACGGCGTGATCGAGCTGATCGACGAGAGCTACAACGCCAACCCCGCCTCGGTCGGCGCGGCGCTCGACGTGCTCGCCGCGGCGCCGGTGGAGGACGGCGTGGGCCGCATCGCGCGCGGCCGCCGGATCGCCTGCCTCGGCGACATGATGGAGCTCGGCGAGGCGGAGACGGCGCTGCACGCGGGCCTCGCCGACCATCCCGCGATGGCGGAGGTCGACCTCGTCTTCACCGTCGGCGAGCGGATGCGGGCGCTGCACGAGGCGCTGCCCAGGGCCCGCGCCGGCGGCTGGTTCGAGGACAGCCGCGCCGCCGCCGACCGGCTGAAGCGGATGCTCGACGCGGGCGACGTGCTCATGGTCAAGGGCTCCAAGAGCGTGCAGATGGGCGCCGTCGTGCGCGCCGTGAAAGCCCTGGGGCAGGCCCGCGACGCATCCGCCCCGGAGGAGACCTGATGCTGTATCACCTGTTTGTCCCGCTGTCGGAAGGCGGCGACCTGTTCAACCTGTTCCGCTACATCACCTTTCGCGCGGGCGGCGCCTTCATGACGGCGCTGGTGCTGGGCTTCGTGTTCGGCCCCGCCGTGATTCGCGCGCTGAGGCGGATGCAGAAGAAGGGCCAGCCGATCCGGGACGACGGTCCGCAGAGCCACATCGTCGCCAAGGCCGGCACGCCCACCATGGGCGGCGTGATGATCCTCGGCGCGCTGGTGCTCGCGACGCTGCTCTGGAGCCGGCTCGAC
The DNA here is from genome assembly GCA_964352995.1 of uncultured Rhodobacterales bacterium. Taxonomy (GTDB): domain Bacteria; phylum Pseudomonadota; class Alphaproteobacteria; order Rhodobacterales; family Rhodobacteraceae; genus Rubrimonas. Next base: position 3,478 of record CAYGUQ010000266.1, on the reverse strand, counting down.
AACGGGTTCGTGTGGCTCGTGGTGCTGGTGACGCTGGGCTTCGGCGCCATCGGCTTCTGGGACGACTTCGCCAAGGTCACGAAGTTCTCGGTGAAGGGCGTCTCCTCGCGCACGCGCTTCCTGCTGGGGCTGGCCATCGCGCTCGGCGCGAGCGTCTGGGCGGCGTGGCTGCAGCCGGAGGCGCTCTCCGGCCGCATCGCCCTGCCCGTCTTCAAGGAAGTGCTGATCGACGCGGGCCTGCTGTTCTTCCCCTTCGCGATGCTGGTGATCGTCGGCAGCGCCAACGCGGTGAACCTGACCGACGGGCTCGACGGGCTCGCCATCATGCCGGTGATGATCGCCGGCGGCACGCTGGGGGCCATCGCCTATGTCGTCGGCCGCACCGACTTCACCGACTACCTGCAGCTCCACTACGTCCCCGGCACCGGCGAAATCGCCATCTTCGCCGCCGCGCTGATGGGAGCGGGGCTGGGCTTCCTGTGGTGGAACGCGCCGCCGGCGATGGTGTTCATGGGCGACACCGGCTCGCTGGCGCTGGGCGGCGCGCTCGGCGCCATCGCGGTGGCGACCAAGCACGAGATCGTGCTCGGCGTCGTCGGCGGGCTGTTCGTGGCGGAGGCGATGAGCGTCATCATCCAGGTGTTCTGGTTCAAGCGCACCGGCCGGCGGGTGTTCCTGATGGCGCCGATCCACCACCATTTCGAGAAGAAGGGCTGGCGGGAGGAGACCATCGTCATCCGCTTCTGGATCATCTCCGTCATCCTCGCCCTGATCGGGCTGGCCACCCTGAAGCTGCGGTGATCACGGTCCGCGGATACGAGGGGCGCCGCGTCGGCGTGCTCGGGATGGGCCGCTCGGGGCTGGCGACGGCGCGCGCGCTGGCGGCGGGGCAGGCGACGCCGATCTGCTGGGACGACGGCGAGGCGGGCCGCGCCGCCGCCGAGGCCGAGGGCTTCGCGGTGGAGGATCTCTCGCGCGAGGGGCCGTGGCGCGGCGGGCCGTCGAAGGGGGGGATCGGCCTGCTGGTCGTCTCGCCCGGCGTCCCACACCTCTACCCCGCGCCGCACCCCGCCGTGACCGCAGCGCAGGAGGCGGGCGCGCAGCTCGACAACGACGTCGGCCTGTTCTTCCGTGGCGTCGCGATGACGGACGCGGAGGCCCGCGTCGTCGCCGTCACCGGCTCCAACGGCAAGTCGACGACGACGGCGCTGATCGCCCACATCCTGCGCGGCGCGGGCCGCCCGGTGCAGATGGGCGGCAACATCGGCCGCGGCGCGCTCGACCTCGACCCGCTGGCCGACGGCGAGACAGTGGTGCTGGAGCTGTCGTCCTATCAGCTTGAGCTGGCGCGGGCGCTGGCGCCGGACGTGGCGGTGTTTCTCAACCTCTCGCCCGACCACCTCGACCGCCACGGCGGCGAGGGCGGCTATTTCGCGGCCAAGCGGCGGCTGTTCGAGCTCGGCGCGCCGGAGGCCTGCGTGATCGGCGTCGACGACCGCCACGGGCGCTTCCTCGCCGCGCAGGCGCGCGACGCCGACCCCGAGGGCGCGCGGCTGATCGAGATCGCGTCCGGCCGCCGGCTGCGCGGGCCGGGCTGGTCGGTCTTCATGAACAAGGCGTTCCTCACCGAGCGGCGGCGCGGCGAGCAGGCGGCGGCGCTCGACCTGCGCGCCTGCGCGGGCCTGATCGGCGCCCACAACCACCAGAACGCCTGCGCCGCCTATGGCGCCGCGCGGGCGCTGGGGCTGGGGCCGAAGGCGATCGAGGCGGGGCTGCGCAGCTTCCCCGGCCTGCCCCATCGACTGCAGCTCGTCGCCGAGGCCGGCGGCGTGCGCTTCGTCAACGACAGCAAGGCCACCAACGCCGACGCGGCGGAGAAGGCGCTGCTCAGCTTCGAGCGGGTGCGCTGGATCGCCGGCGGCGTGCCCAAGGCCGGCGGCATCGCGCCGCTCGCGCCCCATTTCGGGCGAGTCGCGAAGGCCTATCTGATCGGCGAGGCGGCGCAGGACTTCGCCGCGACGCTGGGCGCGACGCCCCACGAGCTGTGCGGCGACCTCGCTGCGGCGGTCGCGCGCGCGGCGGCGGAGGCGGAGCCGGGCGAGGCGGTGCTGCTCAGCCCCGCCTGCGCCAGCTTCGACCAGTTCCGCGACTTCGAGGCGCGCGGCGAGGCCTTCGCCGCGCTCGCTCAGGCCGTCGTCGGGCGAGAGACAGGCGAGGAGGGACCGCGATGAGGACCATGGCGCTCGGCGTCGCGCCGGGCCGCGACGCGTCGATCATCGGCCGCTGGTGGCGCACGGTGGATCAGGGAACGCTGTGGGCGGCGGGCGGGCTGTTCCTGATCGGGATGGTGCTGGGGCTGGCCGCCTCGCCGCCGCTCGCCGCCAAGAACGACCTGCCGCATTTCCACTACGTGACGCGGCAGGCGTTCTTCGGCGTGCTGTGCTTCGCGACGGTGGCGGCGCTGTCGATGGCGACGCCGCGCCAGCTCAGGCGGCTGAGCGCGCTGGCCTTCGGCGCAGGCTTCGCGGCGGTGCTGCTGCTGCCCTTCTACGGCACGGATTTCGGCAAGGGCGCGGTGCGCTGGGTGTCGCTGGGGTTTCTCTCCGTCCAGCCCTCGGAGTTCCTCAAGCCGGTGTTCGCGGTGTTCGCCGCCTGGCTGCTCTCGGCCTCGGCGCACCCCAACGGCCCGCCGGGCGCCCTGCTGTCGCTGCTGGTGACGGCCGCGGTGGCGGGGACGCTCGCGCTGCAGCCCGATTTCGGGCAGGCGACGCTGATCGTGGCGACCTGGGGGATGATGTATTTCGTCGCCGGCGCGCCGATCCTGCTGCTGATCGGGCTGGGGGGGCTGGTGGTCGGCGCCGGCGTCCTCGCCTACGGCGCGTCGAGCCATTTCGCCTCGCGCATCGACAGCTACCTGCTGTCCGACGCCGAGCCGCTGACCCAGATCGGCTACGCCACCGACGCCATCGTGACCGGGGGCCTGTTCGGCGTCGGCGTCGGCGAGGGCACGGTGAAATGGAGCCTGCCCGACGCGCACACCGACTTCATCATCGCGGTGGCGGCGGAGGAGTACGGGCTCTCGCTCTGCCTGTTGATCATCGCGCTCTACCTCGCCATCGTCGGGCGCTCGGTGCTGCGGCTGCTGCGGGAGGAGGACATGTTCATCCGTCTCGCCGGCGTCGGTCTGGCGGCGCAGTTCGGGATGCAGGCGATCGTCAACATGGGCGTGGCGATCCGGCTCTTTCCCGCAAAGGGGATGACGCTGCCGCTGATCTCCTACGGCGGCTCGTCGCTGGTGGCGACCGGGCTGACGCTTGGGATGCTGCTGGCGCTGACGCGGCGGCGCGCGCGCTCGGAGGGCCAGCTGTGAGCGGCGGACGGCGCCGGCGGGCGGCGGCCGGGTGAGCGCGCCGCTGCTGGTCATCGCCGCCGGGGGCACCGGCGGGCACATGTTCCCCGCGCAGGCGCTGGCGGAGGC
>CAYGUQ010000265.1:0-6336 GCA_964352995.1 uncultured Rhodobacterales bacterium | reverse complement strand
GATGGAGGCCGCGGGCGTCCCCGTCGTGCCCGGCTACCACGGCGCCGAGCGCGTGCAGGGCGCGGCCTGCGACGAGGATCAGCCCCAGCGCGTGCAGCGCGACGCCCGGCGCGCCGTTGGCCTCGGCGAGCGCCAGCAGCAGCAGGCCGAGGGGCGCGTATTCGGCGCAGTTGCCCTGGGCCCGCGCCGCGCGCAGCAGGCCTGCGTCCCCCTCCGCCCCCAGCGGGATGCGCGACCGCCGCCGCGCAGCGATCACGCGGACGCTGAGCAGGATCAGCAGGAAGGCGAGCGGGAGCGCGTAGAGTCCTGTTACTGCGAACATGTCTCACATCCTGAAGACGCCGAAGCGCGTTTCCTCGATGGGCGCGTTGAGGCTGGCCGAGAGCGACAGGGCGAGGACGCGGCGGGTGTCCCGCGGGTCGATCACGCCGTCGTCCCAGAGCCGGGCGGAGGCGTGGAGCGGGTGGCCCTCGCGTTCGAACTGCGCCGTGATCGGCGCGCGGAAGGCCGCCTCCTCCCCGGCCGACCACGCGCCGCCGCGCCGCTCGATCCCGTCGCGCTTCACGGTCGCCAGCACGCCCGCCGCCTGCGCGCCGCCCATGACGGAGATGCGGCTCGCAGGCCATGTCCACAGGAACCGCGGGGAATAGGCCCGTCCGCACATGCCGTAATTGCCGGCGCCGAAACTGCCGCCGACGATGACGGTGAGCTTCGGCACCTCGGCGCAGGCGACCGCCGTCACCAGCTTCGCGCCGTCCTTGGCGATGCCGCCGGCCTCGTATTTCCGGCCCACCATGAAGCCGGTGATGTTCTGCAGGAACAGCAGCGGCACGCCGCGCCGGCAGCAGAGCTGGACGAACTGGGCGCCCTTCAGCGCGCTCTCGGAATAGAGCACGCCGTTGTTGGCGAGCACGCCGACCGGCATCCCCTCGATATGGCCGAAGCCGCAGATCAGCGTCTCGCCATAGCGCGGCTTGAAGGCGTCGAAGCGCGAGCCGTCGAGGATGCGCGCCAGAGCCTCGCGGATGTCGGAGGGCTGGCGCAGATCGGCCGGCATGACGCCGAGCAGCTCGTCAGGGTCGAAGGCGGGCGGCTCGGGGCTCTGCAGCGCAAGGGGCGCGCGCTCGGCGGGGCCGAGATTGGCCACGGCGCGGCGGGCGAGCGCGAGCGCGTGGGCGTCGTCGCGCGCGAGATGGTCTGCGACGCCGGAGAGCCGGGTGTGGACGTCGCCGCCGCCGAGATCCTCAGCGCTCACCACCTCGCCGGTGGCGGCCTTCACCAGCGGCGGGCCGGCGAGAAAGATCGTGCCCTGCCCCGCGACGATGACGGTCTCGTCGCTCATCGCCGGCACATAGGCCCCGCCGGCGGTGCAGGAGCCCATGACGACGGCGATCTGCGCGATGCCCTTGGCGCTCATCCGCGCCTGGTTGAAGAAGATGCGGCCGAAATGCTCGCGGTCTGGAAACACCTCGTCCTGATGCGGCAGGTTGGCGCCGCCGCTGTCGACCAGATAGACGCACGGAAGCCGGTTCTGTTCGGCGATCTCCTGCGCGCGAAGATGCTTCTTGACGGTGATCGGGAAATAGGCCCCGCCCTTCACCGTGGCGTCGTTGGCGACGATCATAACCTCGCGGCCCGAGACGCGCCCGACCCCGGCCACGACGCCCCCGGCGGGCGCGGCGCCGTCGTACATGCCGTGCCCGGCGAAGAGGCCGATCTCGAGGAAGGGCGCGCCGGGGTCGAGCAGCCGCGCGACGCGCTCGCGCGGGCTGAGCTTGCCGCGGCCCTCGTGGCGGGCGAGCGCCTCTGGCCCGCCGCCCGCCATGGCGGCCTCCGCCGCGGCGGCGATCTCGGCCAGCGCGGCCTCCTGAGCGGCGCGGTTCGCTCGGAACTCCGCGGCGCGCGGCGAGAGGCTGGGCGTCAGCACCGCCATGTCATTGCTCCGAGAGCCAGAAGCGGAAGTCGAGCACGCGCTGGGCGGTGTGGTCGCGCACGCAGGCGGCGCTGGCGACGCGGCCCATCGTGCCGCCCGCGTAGCGGAGCCGGTGGAACAGGCAGTCCGCGTCGCGCCAGGCGACCCAGGCGTTCTGCGCCGTGAGCAGCGCCTCGGCGGCGTGGCTCTCATGCGCCTTCACGCGCGGCCAGTAGGCGTCGAGCAGCGCGTCCCAGGCGGCGGTCTCGGCGTCGAAGCACTCGACCATGCCCTGCGTGGTCCAGCCGCCCGGAGCCTCGAAACAGGGGTCGGAGACGAGGCCGACGCAGGCGTCGCCGTGCTCCTCGTCCAGCATGCACGCCTCAAGCGCCGCGGCGCCGTCGATCGGGCCGGGCGGGTCGGCGGCGCAAGCCGCGTCCCCTGCCCCGCCTCCGCCGATCAGCGCGGCCGCAAGCCCGGCGACGATCACCCTGCGCATTCCGTCCTCTCCGCAGCCCGCGCCTTCACCCCATGTTCACGCAGACCGGGCCAGCCTGCGCGCGTCGCACGAAAACCGCCAGCACCTGCAAGGACATCCCCGCCATGCGCATCGCCTCGATCCTTCTACTCGCCGCCGCCCCCGCCGTCGCCAGCGAAGACGCCTACTGGGAGTTCGGGGACTGGAGCGTCGCCGTCACGCAGTCCTTCGGCGAGGAGCACGCCTACACCGAATGCCGGGCGTGGACGGGCGGCGACGGCGACCCGACGCTTTCGGTCATCGCGGGCCTGATCGACGGCGAGGTCCACGAGCCGCCCCATGTAGAGGTCGTCGAGCGCGCCATGCGCGGCCAGCCGACCGCCATGGTGGACGGCTCGACGACGGCCTTCCTGTTCGACGACGGGACGCTGTTTCCCGCCGCGATGTACACCGGCGAGAGCGAGGACGGCCCGATGTACCGCATCGGCCACATCTTCGTCGATCAGGACTCGGTGACGTCGGTTCTGCGCGCGATGCGCCACGGCGCGCTGGTGCATGTCGGCATCTCGCCGGAGTGGACGCAGACCTTCTCGCTCGCCGGCTTCACGGCCTCCTTCGGCAAGATCGCCGAACAATGCGGATTCGACCCCAGCGCGGTGATCTAGCCGGCGCGCGCATACGGCGCGCGTCACGCGCTCGCTCCGAAAATCTCGCGGCCGATCAGCATCCGCCTTATCTCCTGCGTGCCGGCGCCGATCTCGTAGAGCTTGGCGTCGCGCAGCAGGCGGCCTGTGGGATAGTCGTTGACGTAGCCGTTGCCGCCGAGCGCCTGGATCGCCTCCAGCGCGACCTGCGTGGCGCGCTCGGAAGCGAAGAGCAGGCAGCCGGCGGCGTCCTGCCGGGTGGTCTCGCCCCGGTCGCAGGCCTGCGCGACGGCGTAGACGTAGGCGCGCGCGGCGTTGGTCGCGACGTACATGTCGGCGAGCTTGCCCTGCATGAGCTGGAACTCGCCGATCGGCCGGCCGAACTGCTCGCGTTCATGGACATAGGGCATGACGACGTCGAGGCAGGCGGCCATGATGCCGACCGGCCCCGCGGCGAGCACCACGCGCTCGTAGTCGAGGCCGGACATCAGCACGCGGACGCCGCGCCCCTCCTCGCCCAGCACGTTCTCGAACGGCACCTCGCAGCCGTCGAACACCAGTTCGCAGGTGTTGGAGCCGCGCATTCCCAGCTTGTCGAGCTTCTGCGCGGTCGAGAATCCGGCCATGCCCTTCTCGACGAGGAACGCCGTGATGCCCTTCGAGCCGGCCTCGGGGTCGGTCTTGGCGTAGACGACGAGGGTGTCGGCGTCGGGGCCGTTGGTGATCCACATCTTCGAGCCGGTCAGCACGTAGCGGTCGTTGCGCTTCACCGCGCGCAGCTTCATCGACACGACGTCGGAGCCGGCGCCGGGCTCGCTCATCGCCAGCGCGCCGACATGCTCGCCGCTGACGAGCTTCGGCAGATACTTCTCGCGCTGGGCCGGCGTGCCGTTCAGCGTGATCTGGTTGACGCAGAGATTGGAGTGGGCGCCGTAGCTGAGGCCGACGGAGGCGGAGGCGCGGCTGATCTCCTCGACGCATACGCAGTGGGCGAGATAGCCCATCGCCGCGCCGCCGTAGGCCTCGGGCGCGGTGACGCCGAGCAGGCCCATCTCGCCCATCTCGCGCCAGAGCCGATGCGGAAAGGCGTTGTCGCGGTCGATCTCTGCGGCGAGCGGCGCGATGCGCTCCTGCGCGAAGCGGCGCACGGCCTCGCGCAGCGCCTCGATCTCCTCGCCGAGCGCGAAGCCCATGGACGCGTTGAACACTGCCGATCCTCCAGCTGCGGGCCGCATGTCAGGGGTATTCCGGCGGGGCCGCCCTCGCCAAGCCCCCTCGACGTCCGGCGCCCGCCGACGCGCCGCCGGACGCGCCCCGGCGCCTGTTTCATGACCATACCTTGACAGCGGAGCCGAGACACCCCCATCTACTTGGCGCACCAACTGCGTCGCCCTTATGCTCAGGTTGAGCATTAAGGCCGGCGCAAAGGGAGAAACGCCATGCGGATCAACGCCGCCCAAGACCTCAAGGCCGCGCGCGCCGCGCTCGCAGGCGCCTATGACCTGACCCCGTCCGCAGCTGCGGCGCGCGACACCGCGGCGGAATACGCCCGCGTCGCACGGGTCATCCCCGAGCCCGACTGGATGCTCCACGCGCCTTACATCCGCGCCATCAAGGCGCTGAAGAAGGAGCGCGGCGCCGTCATCCTCGGCCACAACTACATGACGCCTGAGATATTCCACGGCGTGTCCGACTTCCGCGGCGACAGCCTCGCGCTCGCCATCGAGGCCGCGCGCACCGAGGCGCCGGTGATCGTGCAGTGCGGCGTGCACTTCATGGCCGAGACCTCCAAGATCCTCAGCCCCGAGAAGACCGTGCTGATCCCCGACAGCCGCGCCGGCTGCTCGCTCGCCTCCTCGATCACCGCGAAGGACATCGCGGGGATGCGGGCGCAGTATCCCGGCGCGATGGTCGTCAGCTACGTCAACACAACCGCCGAGGTGAAGGCGGCGTCGGACATCTGCTGCACCTCCGCCAACGCCGCCCAGGTCGTCGAGGCGATGCCCGGCGACACGGTGATCATGACGCCCGACGGCTATCTCGCGCGCAACGTGGCGCGGCAGGTGAGCAAGCGCGTCGTGTGGTGGGAGGGCGCCTGCATGGTGCATGAGCGCTTCACGCCCGAGGAGCTGCGCGCCTATCGCGAGGCCGACCCGGACACCGCGATCATCGCCCACCCCGAATGCCCGCCGGCGGTGATCGACGAGGCCGACTTCTCGGGCTCGACCGCCGACATGATCAACTGGGTCCGGCGCGAGAAGCCGCGCAAGGTGGTGATGGTCACCGAGTGCTCGATGTCGGACAACGTGGCGTCCGAGCTGCCGGAGACCGAGTTCGTGCGGCCCTGCAACATCTGCCCGCACATGAAGCGGATCACGCTGGAGAACGTGCTGTGGTCGCTGCACACGATGACCGAGGAGGTGATCGTGCCGGAGCATCTCATCGCGCCCGCCGCGCGGGCGGTTCAGGCGATGATCGACCTCGGCGCGAAGCCCACGCGGCACTGACCGCAGAAGAAAATCTTCATCACGCGCGCATGACTTAATCTCGTCTTCAGACGCCGGCCGCAGCTTCGCGACCGGCGTCGGCGGGGCATGGTTCTTCGCCGGGCGCAGGGTGCGGCTCACGCGCATGGCGGAGAGGTTTTTCGAATGGTTCGTTCCCGGCGACTGGAGCGCATGACGCTCGTCTGCCTTGCCGCCCTCGTGCTTTGCGGCCTTCTCGGTCAGGCCGTCACCGACATATTGCTGGCGCGCGAGAACACGCGCGCCCTCAACCTCGCGCAAGACGCCGTGGACGTCGGCGCGACGGCGGTTGAGATGGTGCGGCTGCAGAAGGACGTGCAGCGCGACGTCGTTCAGGTGCAGCAGTTCCTCACCGACGTCTCGGCGACGCGCGGCCTCGACGGGCTCGACGACGGCTTCGAGGTCGCCGCCGAGTACGCCGACGCCTTCAGGACGAACGTCGCGGCGCTGCGCGACCTCGCGAGCGCCCAGCAGGCGGAGGCCCTCGTGGCCGCGCTCGGCTCGGTCGAGGCCGCATTCCCCGCCTTCTACCAGCTCGGCCGGGAGATGGCGCAGGCCTATGTCGCCGAGGGGCCGGCGGGCGGCAACCGGATGATGGGTCAGTTCGACGGCGCGGCGCAGAGCATCGGCGACGCCGTCGACGCGATGGGCGCCGAGGTGGACGCCTTCCTCGGCCGGATCGCGACGCGGGCGGCCGCCGGCCGCGAAGACGTCAGCCGCGCTGAGCGCTGGGCGGAGGGCGTCGCGCTTTCCATCGGCTGCCTGACGGCGGGGCTC
>CAYGUQ010000264.1:0-6337 GCA_964352995.1 uncultured Rhodobacterales bacterium | reverse complement strand
ACCTCAAGCTAAAGGAGCACTGGGAGCCGATCGTGCGCGCGACCGGCGACGAGGCGACGGCGACGCCGCTCTTTCCCGGGGCGCGGGCGGCGCTGGAGCGAAGCGAGGCGGCGGGCGCGCTGATGGGCGTCGCCACCGGCAAGGCGCGGCGCGGGCTGGAGCACATCCTCGACGGCCTTGATCTTCGCGGCTTCTTCGTCACGACGCAGACGGCGGACGACGCGCCCTCCAAGCCCCATCCCGGCATGGTGCACAACGCCCTGCGCGCGACCGGGGTGGACGGCGCGCGCGCCGCGGTCGTGGGCGACACGAGCTACGACATGGCGATGGCGCGCGCCGGGGGCGCTGCGGCGATCGGCGTCGCCTGGGGCTGCCACCACGCCGACGCGCTGATCGACGCCGGCGCGCAGGCGATCATCGAGAGCTTCGATGCGCTCGACGACGCGCTGGTGCGGCTCGGGGTCGGCGCATGAGCGGCCGACCGGGCGCGCCGGACGCTGGGACGCCCAAGCCGCGCACCCCGGAGCAGATCGCGCGCGCCGCCGACGCGCGCCCCGCGCGCAAGCGGTTCTGGACCGAGGCGCTGGCGGTCGAGACCGAAGCCGGCTGGGGCGTGGCGCTCGACGGCAGGCCGCTCCAGACGCCCGCCCGCGCCGCGCTCGCGATCCCCTCGCGCGCCGTGGCCGAGGCGATGGCGGCGGAGTGGAACGGCGCAGGCGCGGTCTTCGATCCGCTGGCGATGCCGACGACGCGCGCCGTCAACACCGCCATCGACAGGGTGGCGCCCAATCGCGCCGCCGTCGCCGAGGAGATCGCGGCCTATGGCGAGAGCGACCTGCTCTGCTACCGCGCCGAGGCGCCGGAGGCGCTGGCGGCGCGCGAGGCGGCCGCATGGGACCCGTGGCTCGACTGGATTCGCGAGACCTGGGACGCGCCGCTCGTCTGCGCCGCCGGCGTCCTGCATGTCGCCCAGCCGCCGATGAGCGTGGCGCGTCTGCGCGCGCTGGTGGGTGGGCGGGACGCCTTCGCGCTGACCCCGCTGCACGAGATGGTGGCGCTGTCTGGGTCGCTGGTGCTGGGGCTGGCGGTCGCCGAAGGCGCGCTTGAGGCCGGGGAGGCGTGGGCGATCAGCCGCGTCGACGAGACCTGGCAGGCGGAGCAGTGGGGCGAGGACGCCGAGGCCGCCGAGGCCGCCGCGCGCAAGGCCGCCGATTTCGCCGCGGCCGCCCGGCTCGCCGCGCTGCTCAAGGCGCGCTGAACGCTCAGAACCGCCGGCGCAGACCCATCACCAGCGCGTTCGAGCCGCCGTCCTCGCCGAAGACGCCGTAGGCGGTGGAGCGGTGATGCAGCCGGCCGATGACGCTCCAGGGGCTTTCGGGGGCCGCGAGCTCGACCTCGATCATCCAGTAGGCCATGACCTGCCGGCTATCGCCCTCGTTCTCGACTTCCTGCGCGGGCGTCTCCGAGGCCATCGAGAGGCCGAGCCCGAAGGCGGCGCTTGAGCGCAGGGTCTCGTTCCACGGAAACCGCGACCAGCGCGCGACCGCGACCGGCGCGTTCACCTCCCAGTGCGTCTGCCCGCCGAAATGGCGCACGATCTGGCCCTCGATCTCGAAGGAAAGCCCGTCCAGCGGCGCCGCCACGCGGGCGGAGACGGCTGCGCCCGCCAGATTGCTGTCGGTGAACTCGATCGCTCCCGGGGAGAGGAAGACATCGTCCCAGGTGTTGTCGAGCGTCGTCCCGCCGAAGGCCGAGACGGCGTAGGGGCCGAGATCGGCCCAGGCGACGCCGGGGCTTGCGGCGAGAAGGGCGGCGAGGACGGTGCGCATGGCGCGATCTCCCATTCGGTTCGCCGCCGGCGGCGCGGCTGGTCAGTCCCGCGCCACGGCCACGGCGGTCGCCTCGCCGCCGCCGATGCAGATCGCCGCGACGCCCCGCCGGGCCCCGCGCCGCGTCATCTCGGCGACGAGGGTGACGAGGATTCGCGCGCCCGACGCGCCGATAGGATGCCCCAACGCGCAGGCGCCGCCGTTCACGTTCACCAGATCGTGCGGCAGGCCCAGTTCGCGCATCGCCGCCATGGGCACCACGGCGAAGGCCTCGTTGATCTCCCACAACTCCACGTCGGCCACGCTCCAGCCGACGCGCTCCAGCACCTTGCGCACGGCCGGGATCGGCGCGGTGGGAAACTGCGCCGGCGCGGCGGCGTGGCTCGCGTGGGCGAGCAGCCGCGCCATCGGCGCGCGGCCGTCCGCCTCGGCGTCGCGCAGCCGCATCAGCGTCAGCGCCGCCGCGCCGTCGGAGATCGAGGAGGAGTTCGCCGGCGTCACCGTGCCGCCCTCGCGGAAGGCGGGCTTGAGGTGAGGGATGCGCTCGGGCCGGGCCTGCGCGGGCTGCTCGTCGGCCTCCACCACCGTGGCGCCCTTGCGGCCGGGGGCCGTCACGGGCGCGATCTCGCCGGCGAAGCGCCCCTCCGCCTGCGCCGCGAGGGCGCGTTCGAGCGAGGCCAGCGCGTAGGCGTCCTGCGCGGCGCGGGTGAACTGGAACGCCTCGGCGCAGTCCTCCGCGAAGGTCCCCATCAGGCGGCCGCGATCGTAGGCGTCCTCCAGCCCGTCGAGGAACATGTGGTCCTGCATCGCGGCGTGGCCGAGCCGGGCGCCGGCGCGCATCTTGGGCGCGAGATAGGGGGCGTTCGACATGCTCTCCATGCCGCCCGCCACGATCACGCGGCCCTCGCCGGCGCGCAGGGCGTCCATCGCCATCATGGCGGTCTTCATGCCCGAGCCGCACATCTTGTTGACGGTGGAGCAGGGCGCGGCCTGCGGCAGGCCCGCGCCGAGCGCCGCCTGTCGCGCCGGGGCCTGGCCCAGCCCCGCCGGCAGCACGCAGCCCATCAGCGCCTCGTCCACCGCCTCTGGCGGAACGCCGCCCAGCGCGGCGCGGATCGCCGCCGCGCCCAGCTCCGGCGCGGTCAGCGGCGCCAGCGCGCCCTGAAACCCGCCCATCGGCGTGCGCGCCGCGCCCACGACCGCGATAGGCTACGCCTGCGCCCACTCAGCCACCCCGGCTAGGTTAGGCGCGGCCGGATCGCGGGGGGGCGCGCGCGCACAATGGACGACGACGCCGTCGCGGACGCCATCCTCGCCGCGCTCGCCGCGCGGGGGCCGGGCAAGAGCGTCTGCCCGTCCGAGCCGGCGCGGGCGCTTGCGGCGGACTGGCGGCCCCTCATGCCGCGGGTGCGCGAGACCGCCGCGCGGCTGGCGCGGGAGGGCAGGCTGGTCGTCACGCAGAAGGGCGCGCCGGCGGACGCGCTGACCGCGCGCGGGCCGATCCGCCTGCGGGCGCCCGACTGAAGCCGCGCGACGGCCTCAGGCCGCGCCGTGGAAGAAGGCGTAGAGCGCCTCGGCGGTCTTCTCCGACACGCCCTCGACCTTCATGAGATCCTCCACCCCGGCGCGCGAAACCGCCTTGGCGGAGCCGAAATGCGCCAGCAGGGCGCGCTTGCGGGCCGGGCCGATGCCGGGCGCGTCGTCGAGCGGGGTCTGCGTCGTCGCCTGCGCGCGGCGGGCGCGGTGGGCGCCGATGGCGAAGCGGTGCGCCTCGTCGCGCAGCCGCTGCACGAAGTAGAGCGTCGGGTCGCGGTGGGGCAGGGCGAAGGCGCGGCGGCCTGGGACGTGGAACTCCTCCTTGCCCGCGTCGCGGTCCACGCCCTTCGCCACGCCGACCAGCGCCACGTCGTCCACCCCCAGCTCGTCCAGCGCCGTCACGGCCGCCGACACCTGCCCCTGGCCGCCGTCGATCAGCACGAGGTCTGGCCAGTCGCCCTTCTCGCGGTCCGGGTCCTCCTTCAGCAGCCGCGCGAAGCGCCGCGTCAGCACCTCGCGCATCATGCCGAAGTCGTCGCCGGGCGTGAGCCCCTCGGCGCGGATGTTGAACTTGCGGTACTGGCCCTTCACGAAGCCGTCCGGCCCCGCCACCACCATCGCCCCCACGGCGTTCGAGCCCATGATGTGCGAGTTGTCGTAGACCTCGATGCGGCGGGGCGCGGCGTCCAGCCCGAAGGCCTCGGCCAGCGCGTCGAGCAGGCGGGCCTGGCTGGCGCTCTCGGCCATGCGCCGGGCGAGCGACTCGCGGGCGTTGCGCAGCGCGTCGTCCAGCAGCCGGCGCTTCTCGCCGCGCTTGGGGCTGGCGATGGCGACGCGCCGCGCCGCGGTGATCGACAGCGCCTCCTCCAGCAGCGCCGCGCCGGGCAGGGCGTGGGAGGTCAGGATCAGCCGCGCCGGCTGCTTGCCGCCGTAGAACTGCGCGAGGAAGGCCTCCAGCACCTCCTCGGGCTCGGCGCCGGAGACGGTGCGCGGGAAGTAGGCGCGGTTCCCCCAGTTCTGGTTGGCTCGGTAGAAGAACACCTGCACGCAGGCTTGGCCGCCTTCCTCGTGGAGCGCCACGACGTCGGCCTCCTCCACGCCCTCGGGGTTCACGTCCTGGCTCGCCTGCACGGCGGTCAGCGCGCGGATGCGGTCCCTGAGAGCGGCGGCGCGCTCGTACTCCATCGCCTCGGCCGCCTTGGCCATCTCCGTCGCCAGCGTCTCCTGCACGCGGGTCGAGCGGCCTTCGAGGAAGCGGATCGCGTCCTCCTGCATCTCGGCGTAGGCCTCCTCCGAGACGTAGCCGACGCAAGGCGCGCAGCAGCGCTTGATTTGGTGCAGCAGGCAGGGCCGCGTGCGGTTGGCGAACATCGAGTCGCGGCAGGTGCGCAGCAGGAACGCCTTCTGCAGCGTGTTGATGGTGCGGTTGACGGCCCCGGCGGAGGCGAACGGCCCGAAATAGCGCCCCGAGGTCGAGCGCGTCCCGCGATGCTTGCGCAACTGCGGAAAGGCGTGGTCGCCGCCGATCAGGATGTGCGGAAAGCTCTTGTCGTCGCGCAGCAGCACGTTGAAGCGCGGCTTGAGCTGCTTGATGAGGTTGGCCTCCAGCAGCAGCGCCTCGGTCTCGGTCTCGGTGGTGACGAACATCATCGAGGCGGTCGCGGCGATCATGCGCGAGATGCGCGTCGAGTGGCCCGCGCCGTTGGCGTAGTTCGCCACGCGCTTGCGCAGGGACCGCGCCTTGCCGACGTAGAGCACCGCCGATTTCGCATCCAGCATCCGGTAGACGCCGGGGCGGTCGGGCAGGGAGGGCAGATAGGCGCGGATCGCCTCCGCCCCGGCGGCGCGCGCGGGGGCGCCTTCGAGCGTCGCGCCCTCCTCCTCGAAGCCCATGCCCGCCGCCGCCGCTCCGTCCCTGAGCGGGACGCTCTCGCCCTCTCCGAAACCGCTCATTTCCGCTCTCCCGCTCCTCTCCAGACGCTGTTTACGGTTTGGAAACGAAACCCCCGAAGGCCATGGCGCCTTGGTATTGAGTCGCGCCGCCCCCTAGCCCGCCCTCCGGGCTCCGGCAATCGAAATTGAGTCCCCCGAAGATGTGGATAACTCTGTCGACAGAATCTCGCCGACAGTGAAAACCGTTGAGTTCCCAAGCCCCTCACCGGACTGCCCAAAGATTGGGCATCTTCCCAACGGGCTGTTTTTGCTCAATAAAAAAGGTAAACATCTGTAAAGGTTTGGTGAAACTAACAGAATCGCGACGAGTTTGCGACGCAAGCGCGTCAAGTGGAAAAGGGGTGGCGTTCCATCTCGTTTCAAAACTGACCGAGCCTTCCCTCAGCCTACTCGACTCCGAGCACGTCGGGCGTTTTCCAGCCGAGATGCTGGCCGCCGTCGATGGCCAGCATCTGTCCCGTCAACGACCTCGCGCCGAGGATGTAGCGCAGGGCGGCGACGATGTCTGCGGGCGCCGCGCCGCGCTCCAGCGGCGTCGCGGCGCGCTGGGCGGCGAAGTGCTCCGGCGACTGGCGGACGCCCTGCATCGTCGGGCCAGGCCCGATGGCGTTCACCCGGATCCGCGGGGCGAGCGCCTGAGCGGCGGTGCGGGTGAAGGTCCACAGGCCGGCCTTGGCGATGGTGTAGGTCATGAACTCCGGCGTCAGCTTCCAGACGCGCTGGTCGATGACGTTCACGACGCAGGCGCGCGCGTAGGGCAGCCCCTCCTCGTCGACGCCCGGCCCCGGCGCCTGCTCCGCGAAGCGCTGGGCGAGCCTGAACGGCGCCCAGAGATTGCTGTCGACATGCCTGTCCCAGCTCTCGCGGGTGGCGCTCGCGATGTCGTCGTGCTCGAAGATCGAGGCGCTGTTCACCAGCAGCGTGAGGGGCGCGCCCAGCGCGGCGGCGGCGTCCCCGACGAGCCGGTCCACCGGCGCGCGCTCCAGCAGGTCCGCCCGGACCACGGCGGCGCGCGGCGC
>CAYGUQ010000263.1:0-6358 GCA_964352995.1 uncultured Rhodobacterales bacterium | reverse complement strand
GCGACGCGCTGAGGGCCGAAGGCGACCGCGAGGGCGCGCTCGCCGCCTATCGCGCCGGCATGGCCATCGCCGAGGACCTCGCCGCGCGCGACCCCGGCAACGCCGAATGGGCGCGCGACCTCTCCGTCTCGCATGACAGGGTCGGCGACGCGCTGAGGGCCGAAGGCGACCGCGAGGGCGCGCTCGCCGCCTATCGCGCGAGCATGGCCATCGCCGAAGACCTCGCCGCGCGCGACCCCGGCAACGCCGGATGGGCGCGGGATGTGGCGGTCAGCCTGTGGAAGCTGTCGGGGGTCGAGGGGAGCGGGGTTTCCTGGGCCGACGTCGCCGCCTCGCTGGCGGCGATGAAGGCGCGGGGCGTGCTGGCGCCGCCCGACGAGCCGCTTCTCGCCGCCGCCCGCGCGAAGGCCGCGCAGGCGGCGGAATAGGCTCAGAGCTTCTTCTGGACGTTGTCGGCGCCCTGCTGGATCGCCTCGCCGCCGGACTCGATGTCCTTGCCCACGCCCTGAACTGTGTTGCAGGCGGAGAGCGCGAGAAGCGCGGCGAGGGCGGCGGCGGCGGCGCGTGCGGAGCTTCGGGTGGCGGTCATCGAGGTTTCTCCCAGGAGCGGCCGCGACGCGCGGCGCGCAACGTCGGCGAGCATAGCGCCGGAGGGGCGCAGGGAAAATGCTCCGGCGACTCGCCCGGCCGCGCGCCCTGCGCTATGAGGCGGCACGCAAGTCAGGACAGACCATGGCCCGCATTCTCGTCACCTCCGCCCTGCCCTACATCAACGGCGTCAAGCATCTCGGCAATCTGGTCGGCTCGATGCTGCCGGCCTGCGCCTATGCGCGCTTCATGCGGCTGCGCGGGCGCGAGGTGCTGTTCATCTGCGCGACCGACGAGCACGGCACGCCGGCGGAGCTGGCGGCGGCCAAGGCGGGCCTGCCGGTGGCGGAGTATTGCGCGCGCATGCACGAGACGCAGAAGGCGCTCGGCGCGGGCTTCCGCCTCTCCTTCGACTGGTTCGGGCGCTCGTCCTCGGCCCGCAACCATGCGCTGACGCAGCACTTCGCGGCGCGGCTGCACGGCGAGGGGCTGATCGAGGAGGTCTCGACGCGGCAGGTCTACTCGCCCGCCGACGGCCGCTTCCTGCCCGACCGCTACGTCGAGGGAACCTGCCCCAACTGCGGCTACGACCGCGCGCGCGGCGACCAGTGCGAGAACTGCACCAAGCAGCTCGACCCGACCGACCTGATCGACCCGCGCTCGGCCATCTCCGGCGCGACCGACCTCGAGGTGCGCGACACCAAGCACCTCTTCCTGCGCCAGTCTGCGCTGAAGGATCGGCTGGCGGAGTGGATCGGCTCGCGCGAGGGGTGGCCGGTGCTGACGACCTCGATCGCGAAGAAATGGCTGAACGACGGCGAGGGGCTGCAGGACCGCGGGATCACGCGCGACCTCGACTGGGGCGTGCCCGCGCAGTTCGACGGCGCGCCGTGGACGGGCATGGACGGCAAGGTCTTCTACGTCTGGTTCGACGCGCCCATCGAGTACATCGCCGCCACCGCGGAATGGGCCGACGCGCAGGGCCTCGGCGAGGAAGGCTGGCGGCGCTGGTGGCGCGAGGACGAGGGCGCCGGCGACGTGGCCTACGTCGAGTTCATGGCCAAGGACAACATCCCCTTCCACACGCTCAGCTTTCCGGCGACCATCATGGGGTCGGGCGAGCCGTGGAAGCTCGCGGACTTCATCAAGGGCTACAACTGGCTGAACTACGAGGGCGGCAAGTTCTCCACCTCGCAGGGCCGCGGCGTGTTCATGGACCAGGCGCTGGAGATCCTGCCATCCGATTTCTGGCGCTGGTGGCTGCTGGCCAACGCGCCCGAGACGGCCGACACCGACTTCACCTGGGCGGCCTTCCAGAGCGGCGCGAACAAGGACCTCGCCGACGTTCTGGGCAACTTCGTCAGCCGGGTGACGAAGTTCTGCCGCTCGAAGTTCGGCGAGACGGTCCCGGAGGGCGGGAGCTACGGCCCCGAGGAGGCGGCGCTGGCGGCGGAGCTCCAGGGCCGGCTCGACGCGATGGCGGCGGCGATGGAGGCGGTGGAGATCCGCCGGGGGGCTGCGGAGCTGCGCGCGGCGTGGGTCGCCGGCAACGAGTACCTGCAGCGCGCGGCGCCGTGGGCGACGTTCAAGACCGATCCGGCGGCCGCCGCGGCGACGACGCGCTGCGCGCTCAATCTGATGCGCCTCTACGGGATCGTCTCGCGCCCCTTCATCCCCGACGCGGCGGACGCGATGCTGCGGGCGCTGGGGCTCGACCCCGAGGCCGAGGCGCGCTGGCCGGAGAGCGCGGAGGCGGCGCTGGCGGCCCTGCCCGGCGGTCATGGCTTCACCGTGCCGGACAATCTCTTCGCCAAGATCGAGGACGCGACGCGCGAGGCGCTGGAGGCGCGGTTCGCCGGCGCCGCGTGAAGGGCGGATTGCGCGCCGCCCGCGCGCGCTGTATCGGCTGACGCGCGGGCGGTTGGATGGCCGCGTCGGTCCTTCGGGGCCGTCGAGGAAAGTCCGGGCTCCACGGAGACACGGCGCCGGGTAACGCCCGGCCGGGGAGGCGCGAGGGAGACCGAAGGCCGAACCCGAGGGAAAGCGCCACAGAGAACAGACCGCCGCGCCCAGAGCTTCGGCCCTGACGCGGCAAGGGTGAAACGGTGGGGTAAGAGCCCACCGCGCCCCCGGCGACGGGGGCGGCATGGCAAGCCCCGCCGGGAGCAAGATCGCATAGGGGCCGCGCATGGGGCGTCTTCGCCCTGCGGCCCGGGTTGATCGCAAGAACCCGTCGGCGACGGCGGGTCCAGATGAATGGCCATCCAGGGGGCCGCGAGGCCTCCGGACAGAACCCGGCTTACAGACCGCCCGCACCGGTCTTCCCCACTCAAGGTCGATCATCAACGCGTGAGAACGCCCAAACGGGCGGCGTAGCGCCCCTTGACGCGCTGCGGCGGCTTGACGCGGGGCGTCATCGTGCGACTTAGCTGGACGACGGACAACAGCGGGAGGCGCGGCATGGCCGGGCTGATGCGACAGCTTGCGGTGCTCGGCGTTCTCGCCGGCGCGGGATATGGCGGGTGGATCCTCTGGCAGGACGCCCAGCCCGCGGCGCAGGAAGCGGCGCAGCGCGGCCGCTCGGCGCCCGGCGTCGTCGTGTCGGAGGTCGCGCTCGGCTCGGTCGAGCGATCCGTCTCGGCCGTCGGCGTCGCGACGCCGGTGCAGTCGGTGCGGCTGGCGCCCGCGGCCGCCGGCCGCGTGGTCGAGCGCGCCGTCTCGGGCGGCGAGACGGTCGAGGCCGGCGACGTGGTGCTGAAGCTCGACGAGGAGACGCAGGCCGCGGCGCTGCAGGACGCCGTCGCCGAGCTCAGCCGCGCCAGCAACGCCTTCGACCGCTCCCGCACGCTGCAGGAGCAGGGCCGCATCGCCCAGACGGCCTACGAGACGGCGGCGGCCGACCTTGCGACGGCGGAGGCGGCGCTGGCGCAGGCGCTCAAGGCGCTGGCCGACCGCACCCTGCGCGCGCCCTTCGGCGGCATCGTCGGCTTCCTCGACGTGGACGCCGGCGCCATGGTGGCCTCCGGCGACGCCATCGGCACGCTCGACGACATCTCCGCGCTCGACGTCGACTTCAACGTGCCGGAGCGCTTCTTCGGCGAGGTGCAGAACGGCGCGGCGGTCCGCGCGACGACGGAGATTTTCCGCGGCGAGACCTTCACCGGCTTCGTGACGGCCATCGACCGGCGCATCGACACCGTCTCGCGCAGCTTCACGGCGCGGGCGCGGGTGCCGAACCCCGGCCTGCGCATCCCGGCGGGGGCCTTCATGCGCGTGACGCTGGTGCTTGAGGCGCGCGACGGCGTGATCGCGCCCGAAGAGGCCGTCGCGCCCGAGGGCGGACGCAGCTACGTCTATGTCATCTCGTCGGAAGACCGCGCCGAGCGGCGCGAAGTGCGTCTCGGCCAGCGCCTGCCGGGCCGGGTCGAGATCGTGGAGGGCCTGTCGCCCGGAGAGCGCGTCGTCGTGCGCGGCGTGCAGAAGGCGCGCGACGGCGCGCCGGTCAAGGTGATCGCGACCGAGCCGCCGGAGACCGGCGTCCCCGCCGCCAGCGGGTCGGGCGCGATCGGAGACGCCGCGCCCGCAGTCGGAGGCCCCCGTGAACCTGCCTGAAATCTGCCTGCGCCGGCCGGTCCTCGCGGCGGTCGTCAATCTTCTCGTCATCGTCATCGGCCTTGTCGCCATGGGCCGCCTGCCCGTGCGCGAACTGCCCGACGTCGACGCCGCCACCGTCACGATCACCACCGCCTACACCGGCGCCGCGCCGGAGGTGGTGGACGCGCAGATCACCGAAGTCGTCGAGTCGGCGGTCGCAGGCGTCGCCGGCGTGCGCACCATCGACAGCTCGTCGGAGCGCGGCGAGAGCCGGGTCCGCGTCGACTTCACCAGCGACCGCAACATCGACGAGGCCGCCAACGACGTCCGCGGCGCCGTCGGCCGGGTGCAGAACCGACTGCCCGACGAGGCGGACGAGCCGCGCATCTACAAGAACGACAGCGACGCCGACCCGATCATCCGCATCGGCATCGTCTCGCCGCGCCTGAGCGCCCCGGAGATCACCGACTACGCCGAGCGCTACATCGTCGACCGGCTGGCGACGCTCGACGGCGTGGCCTCGGTCACCATCAACGGCGAGCGGCGCTACGCGATGCGCATCCAGCTCGACCCCAAGGCGCTCGCCGCCCGCCAGCTCGCCGTGACCGACGTGACGGACGCTCTGCGCGCCAACAACGTCGAACTGCCGGCGGGCGAGGTCGAGTCGACCTGGCGGCGCTTCCAGCTCCGCGCCGACACGCGGCTGCGCACGGCGGAGGAGTTCTCCAACGTCGTCCTGCGCGTCGTGGACGGCGCCCCGGTGCGGCTCGGCGACGTCGCGCGCGTCGAGATCGGCGTCGAGGACGACGATGCGACCGTGCGCAGCGACGGGCGGACGGCGGTGGGCCTCAGCGTCATCCGCCAGTCCCAGGCCAACACCATCGCGATCAGCGAGGCGGTGCGGGCGGAGGTCGCGGCGCTCACCCAGTCGCTGCCCGAGGGCATGGAGGTCTTCGTCACCAGCGACGACGCGGTGTTCATCCAGGCCTCCATCGAGGAGGTCGTCGCGACGCTGGCGATCGCCGTGGGGCTCGTGGTGCTGGTGATCTTCCTGTTCCTCGGCTCGCCGCGCGCGACCGTGGTGCCGGCGGTGGTGATCCCCGTCGCCCTGATCGGCTCGTTCATCGGCATGTTCGCGCTGGGCTACTCGATCAACATCCTGACGCTCTTCGCCATGATCCTCGCCATCGGCATCGTGGTCGACGACGCCATCGTCGTGCTGGAGAACATCCAGCGGCGCATCGAGCAGGGGCAGTCGCCCATCGCCGCCGCGGCGCTCGGCTCTCGCGAGGTGGGCTTCGCCGTGATCGCGACCTCGCTCACGCTGATCTCGGTGTTCGTGCCGATCTCGCTGATGGAGGGCAATGTCGGCAAGCTCTTCACCGAGTTCGGCATGACCATGGCCATCGCGGTCGCGTTCTCGACCTTCGTGGCGCTGACGCTGACGCCGGTGCTGTGCTGGAAGCTGCTGCGAGAGGGCTCCGGCGGCGCGCTGGAGCGAGGCATCAACGCGGTTTTCGCGCGGGTCGAGGCCGGCTACCGCGCGGCGCTGCGCGTCGCGCTCGCCTACCCCCTCGTCGTGCTGGGGCTGGCGGGCGGCTTCGCGGCGCTGTCGGTCGTGTTCTACGAGAACTCGCCGCGCGAGCTGACGCCGCAGGAGGACCGCGGGGTCTTCTTCGTCATCGCCACCGGCCCGCAGGGCGCCACCAACGCCTACATGGACCGCGAGGCCCGCGAGATCGAGGACGCGCTCGTCCCGTTCGTCGAGAGCGGCGAGATCGTCACCACCTTCTCGCTCGTCGGCTGGCGCGACCCCAACCGCGCCTTCATCGTCGCGCGGCTGTCGGACTGGGAGAGCGGACGACGCTCCGTCGGCGAGATCGTCGGCCAGCTGCGCCCCGCGATGGCCGCCGTGCCTGGCGCGCGGGCGTTTCCGACGATGCCGGCGGGCCTCGGCCTGCGCGGCTCCCGCACGCCGCTCCAGGTGAAGCTGCTGGGGCCCGACTTCGACAGCGTGCGCGAATGGGCCGACACCCTGATGTCCGAACTCCGCCAGAACCCCGGCCTGCGCGACCTGGAGATGGACTACGAGGAGACCCAGCCCGAACTGCGGGTGGAGATCGACCGGCCGCTCGCCGACGACCTCGGCGTGTCGATCCTCGACGCCGGGGCCACG
>CAYGUQ010000262.1:0-6368 GCA_964352995.1 uncultured Rhodobacterales bacterium | reverse complement strand
CTTCGCCGCCTTCGCGACAGTGGCCATCGCGCCGGCGTAGGCGGCGAAGTAGCGGTCGGCGTCGGCATGGGTGCGGGCGGCCTCGCCCAGCATGTCGAAGGAGTAGGCGTAGCCCTTGGCCACCAGGGGCGCGCCGTTCTTCAGCGCCTCGCCGATGTCGCGCCCCAGCACGAACTGGGCGCCCATCTCGCGCATGGCGGCGCCGCAGGCGCGGCGGATCACCGGCTCGCCCATGCGGCGCACGAGACCGCGCAGCGCGCCGACGACGCCCTCGCCCTCGTCCTCGAGCACGCGGCCCGTGAGCATCAGCGCCCAGGTCGAGGCGTTGACCAGCACCGAGCCGCTGTCGCCGAGATGCGCCGCCCAGTCGTGCGGCGCGATCTTGTCCTCGATCAGCGCGTCGACGGTGGCGGCGTCGGGCACGCGCAGCAGCGCCTCGGCGAGGCACATCAGCGCGACGCCCTCGCGGGTCGAGAGGCCGTATTCGGCGAGAAAGGTCTCCATGACGCCCGGTCCGTCGCCGCCGCGCACCGCGCGCACGAGGCCCGCCGCGTCGGCGGAGATCGCCGCGCGGTCCTCCGCCGAGAGGTCGGCGGCGGCGAGCGCCGCGCGCACGGCGGCCGGCTCCCCGGCGGTCAGCGCCGCGCGCAGGGCCTCGCGGCCGGGTTCGGGTGCAGCGTGGGTCAGGGTCTGGGTCATGTCGCGCCTCCTGCGTCGTCCCCGGAGAATACATGGGGCGGACGCATCGTCCGTCCTTCAAGGGAGCGCGTTTCGGGTCGATCGGCCTTTTCTTTCGGCGTCGATCCGCCCTATCGTTCCGTCTATGGTTGAGAAGCAGGACGATATCGACGCGGCGGACCGCAGGCTGCTCGCCGCGCTGGCGGAGGACGGCCGGCTGAGCCTCGCCGCGCTCGCCGCCCGCGCCGGGCTCACCAAGTCCCCCACCCAGGCGCGGGTGCGGCGGCTGGAGCGGATCGGCGCGATCCGCGGCTACGGCGCGCGGCTCGACCACGCCCGGCTCGGCCTCGGCCACATCGCCTTCGTGCAGGTGACGCTGAGCGACACCCGCTCCGCCGCGCTCGCGGCCTTCAACGCCGCGGCGCGGGACGCGCCCGGGATCGTCGAGTGCCACATGATCGCGGGCGGTTTCGACTACCTGCTGAAAGTGCGCACCCGCGACATCGCCGGCTTCCGCCGGCTGCTCGGCGAGACCATCTCCGCGCTGCCCCATGTGGCCCAGACCTCGACCTTCGTGGTGATGGAGGCGGTGAAGGAGGGTTGACCTTCCCGTGCGACGCCCGGGCTTCACCAAGCCGGATCGCCAAGCTAGAAGGGCGCCGACCGCGCGGGACGAACGCGGCGGAGCGCGCAGGACGGGGGCGGCGAGGCACATGGCGGCAGGCACGGAGGGCGCGAAGCCCGGCGACGCGGATCTTCTCGGCGGCGCCGTCCACCGCTCGGCCGCGCTCAGCCGCGAGGGGATGCTGGAGCGCGCCTTCACCAGCCTGTTCTCGGGCCTCGTCTACGCCCAGATCTGGGAGGACCCCGCCGTCGACCTCGCGGCGCTGGAGCTGAAGCCCGGCGCGACAGTCGCCGCCATCGCCTCGGGCGGCTGCAACGTCATGAGCTACCTGACGGCGGACCCGGCGCGGGTGATCGCGGTCGACCTCAACCCGCACCATGTCGCGCTCGTGCGCCTGAAGGCCGCCGCCGCCCGCACGCTGCCCGACCACGACGCCTTCCTGCGCCTGTTCGGCCGCGGCGAGCACCCGCAGAACCCCGACCTCTACGACGCCCATGTCCGCGACGCCCTCGACGAGGAGACGCGCGCCTACTGGGAGAGCAAGAGCCTGCGCGGGCGCCGCATCGGCATGTTCGTCGCGGGCCTCTACCGCCAGGGGCTGCTCGGGCGCTTCATCATGGTCGCCAACTGGGCGGCGCGGCGCTACGGCGTCGACCTCTCCGAGATCGCCGACTGCCGCACCGTCGAGGATCAGCGCCGCTTCTTCGAGACGCGCATGTCGCCTCTGCTCGACCGTCGCCTCGTGCGCTGGATCACCCGGCGAAAGGCGTCGCTTTTCGGGCTCGGCATCCCGCCCGCGCAGTACGACGCGCTGGCCGGCGGCAGGCCGATGGCGGAGGTGCTGCGCGAGCGGCTCGGCCGGCTCGCCTGCGGCTTCCCGATGAGCGAGAACTACTTCGCCTGGCAGGCCTTTTGCGGCGGCTACGGCGAGAACGGGCCGTTCCCGCCCTATCTGCAGGCGGAGAACTGGGCGGCGGTGCGCAACCGCGCCGACCGCGTGACCGTCGAGAACGTCTCGATGACCGACCGCCTCGCCGCCGCCGAGCCCGGCTCGGTGGACGCCGTCGTCCTGCTCGACGCGCAGGACTGGATGACCGACGCGCAGCTCGACGCGATCTGGTCGGCGATCACCCGCGCCGCGGCGCCCGGCGCGCGCGTCGTCTTCCGCACGGCCGGCGAGGAGACGATCCTGCCCGGCCGCGTGAAGGACGAGACGCTGTCGAGGTGGGCGTATCTCGCCGAACGCTCCGCCGCCCTGCACCGCGCCGACCGCTCGGCGATCTACGGCGGCTTCCACATCTACGAACTGAAGGGCTGAGCCATGGCGCGCGACCACGCCGCGCTGATGGACGGCGTCTATCGCCGCCAGCGCCACATCTACGACGCGACGCGAAAGTTCTTCCTGTTCGGCCGCGACGGGCTGATCGAGGATCTCGCGCCCGCAGCCGGCGACCGGGTGCTGGAGGTCGGCTGCGGCACCGGGCGCAACCTCATCCTTGCGGCGCGGCGCTGGCCTGAGGCGCGCTTCTTCGGCTTCGACATCTCCGAAGCGATGCTGGAGACGGCGCGCGAAAGCGTCGCGCGGGCGGGGCTTTCGGACCGCATCACCCTCGCGCAGGGCGACGCGACCGATTTCGACCCCGCCGCGATGTTCGGCGAGCCGGCCTTCGAGCGGGTGGCGTTCTCCTACACGCTCTCGATGATCCCCGACTGGCGCGGCGCGCTGCGGGCGGGCTTCGCGGTCGTGGCCCCCGGCGGTCGGGCGATGGCGGTCGATTTCGGCGACCAGGCCGGCTATCCGGGGCTGGCCCGCAAGGGCTTGCGCGGCTGGCTCGGCCTCTTCCACGTCGCGCCCCGCGACGACATCGCCGCCGCCTGGGCGGAGGCCGCTCAGGCCGCGGGGCTGGCGCTGCCCGCGGCGCGGAGCCTCTACCGCGGCTACGCCGTCGCGCTTTCGGCCGAACGCTCCGCCGCCTGAGGGGCGCCGCCGCCTGTCGCGCGACGGGGCCGCTTGCATCGGCGGGGCCGTCCGGAGCCTAATGGCCCTGAGCGGTCAGGGGGGCGCGGTTCATGTCGATCATCCGTATCTCGATGCTGACGGACGCGCTCTACGCGCCTGACGAGGCCGGCAATATCGACGTCGCGCCGTTTTCCCGCGCGAAGGGCAAGGACCGGCGGGGCAGGGGGGCGACGCCGCTCTACAGGCGCGGCGAGCGCCCCAAGCCCGGCGACCCGCTCTTCGCCTATCTCGCACGCTCGCTGCAGATCGAGGCGATGCATCTGCCGCCGGACGCGCCGGTCACGGTGATGGTCCACGGGTTCCAGTTCGACCCCGCGACCATCGTGATGACGCCGCCGCACCACCACAAGGCCGACAACCCGCACGCGCGGCTCTATCACTTCGAGCGGCACGAGCTGGCGCGCGAGATGCGCGCGCACTCCACGAGCTGGCCGCTGGGCCTCGGCTTCGCGAACGACGACGGGGGCCGTCAGGGGCTCTGCGTCGGCTTCGGCTGGTACTCCAACCCCGGCTTCTTCTCGTCGCTGTTCCACCACGGCGAGAACTTCTACGCCCGCGCCTACAACAACGCCGAAGTCGCGGCGTGGCAGCTCGTCTGCGTGCTGGAGGTGCTGGCGGACATCCTGCAGCGGCCCATCGACCTCTTCTGCCATTCGCTCGGCAGCCGGGTCGTGGTGCGGGCGGTGGCGATGGCGACCTCGCCGCTGCCCAACCTCGCCGCGATGCATGTCGAGCCGAAGGAGCGCTGGGTGGTCCGGCCCCTGCTGCGCTGGCTCGACCGGGTGGTGCTGCTGGCCGGCGCCGAGAAGGTGCTTGAGGCGCAGCTCATGATGACGCACCTGAACGGCTGGGCGGCCGCGGTGCGGCCCGAGCGCCGGCCCAGCTTCTTCAACATCCTCAGCCGCGAGAACGACGTTCTGGACAAGCTCGGGGAGAATTTCGGCCCCGCCTCGCCCGGTTCGAAGCAGGTGATCGGCCATAACGGGCTGGAGAAGATCGACCCGTCATGGGTGGACGTCCAACTCGACGACCCCGAGGTCGCGGCGTGGTTCCTAGGGCGCGGCTATCGCGTCAGCGGAGACAACAGCCAGGGCGTCTTCGCGGTGCTGGACCACTGGATCCACTATACCTGGCCCGACAACATGCGCGTCTACCACGACATCCTGCGCGATCGGGACCGTTGGAGCGTCGCCGGGCTGAAGTCGACCGACCCGTCGCTGTTCGACACGCTGCGGATCAACCGCGGCCCGGGCCGCCACGGTTTCGACTGACCCGGCGGCGGCGCGGGAAGCAGGGTTGCGGCGCTCAGGCGGCGGCGCCGGCGTCCGGCGCGGCGGCGACGCGGGCATCCGAGGGCGCGTGGCTCTCCCGTCCCTTGGCGGAGATGATCGCGTAGTCGTAGCCGCCATGGGCGGCCTCGCGCCGCGCCTGCGCCCGCGAGCCGAGCCCGTAGAGCGCCACCGTCAGGCCTTCCGACGCGGTCAGGGCCGCCAGCGCAGGGTTCCAGAAGAGCCGGTGCAGGCACAGGCCGTCGACGCCGGCCGGCAGCGCCGAGATGCCGTGGCCGGGCGCGACGAGCTTGATGTTGATGTTGTGGCGGTTGTGCTTCTCCAGGCGCGGCGTGAAGTTCTGCGCCGACCAGAAGAACGGGAACGAGTTGCACAGGTAGAGGTCGTCGATGCGCCGCGCCGCCCGACCCGCGGCCGCGCGCTTGCCGGCGCGCTGCGAGACGATGGGGGCGACGCAGAAGAGGATCTTCACGTCCGGAAGCGTCTCGCGGATCGCCGCCACCTCGCCCTCGTGCCAGCACGCGAAGGCGACCTCGGCCGCCGGCGGCCGACGCGCGATGATGCGCGCCGCGGCGCGCGCCGCCGTCTCGCATTTCACGTCGAGCAGCAGCAGCCTCGGCGCCTCGGGCAGCGAGGAGAGCGCCCGCAGCACCTCGTCGAAGCAATGGCCGCGCAGCTTGCGCGGCGCGCCCCCGGCCAGAATCAAGGGCGCATGGCGCACGGTGAGCCTGCCTGCCGCGTCAAGCCGGAGATCGAGTTCCGCGCCGTCGAAGCCGCGCACGCGCCGAGGGTCCAGGCTGTCCAGCCGTTCCCCGTCCCGCAGAATTCGATGGGCTATGAACCGCATCGTTCGACCTTGGCTGTTATTTCCTCCGGAGGCCATACCCGAAAATGCAAGCGTGCGCTCGACTTTCCGGCATGCCTGACGAAAAATTCACCAAAGCGACAAGCATTCGATACGCGGGCGCCGCAGAGCCGTCGCAAGCCGGTCCGCTGGCCGGCGCCTTGCGCCCGGCGCCCGTGCGCGGCACTGTCCGCTGCGCAATCTGGGCGGGAAGACGATGGCGTATCGACCGGTGGTTCTGTGCATCCTCGACGGCTGGGGGCTCGCCGACGCAGGGGCGTCCAACGCGGTCGCGCAGGCGCGCACGCCGGTCTTCGACGACCTGACGGCGAACCGGCCGACCGCGACGCTGCTGACCAGCGGCGAGAACGTCGGCCTGCCGAAAGGGCAGATGGGCAATTCCGAGGTCGGCCACGTCAACATCGGCGCCGGCCGCGTCGTCTGGATGGACCTGCCGAGGATCGACCGCGCCATCGCCACCGGGGCCTTCGCCGCGAACCCGACGCTGAAGGCCTTCGCCGCGCCCCTGCGCGAGAGCGGGCGCGTCGCTCATGTGATGGGTCTGATGAGCCCCGGCGGCGTCCACAGCCACCAGCGCCACCTCGCCGCGGCGGCGGAGGCGCTCGCCGCGATGGGCGTGGAGGCGCGCGTTCACGCCTTCCTCGACGGCCGCGACGTAGCCCCAAAAAGCGCGCTCTCCGCGCTCGACGCCTTCATGGCGGATGCGCCGCAGGCGCGCGTCGCCACCGTCTCGGGCCGCTTCCACGCGATGGACCGGGACAGGCGCTGGGAGCGCGTCGAGGCCGCCTACGACGCCGTCGCGCTGGGCCGCGGCGAGAAGGCCCCCTCCGCCCGCTCGGCCGTCGAGGCCGCCTACGCGCGGGGCGAGACCGACGAGTTCGTGACGCCCAC
>CAYGUQ010000261.1:0-6387 GCA_964352995.1 uncultured Rhodobacterales bacterium | reverse complement strand
GCGTCGCGCCGCGCCCGTCGCGAGGGCGCCGCGGCGCGACGCGGCGCCCCTTGAAGGCCCCGACGCCGCTTTCTACAACGCATGCCGAGCGGCTCGCCGCCTCGCGCGCGAAAGCAGGGACTGACGCATGACCTATGTGGTGACGGACAATTGCATCAAGTGCAAATACCTCGACTGCGTGGAGGTCTGTCCGGTGGACTGTTTCTACGAAGGCGAGAACATGCTGGTCATCCACCCCGACGAGTGCATCGACTGCGGGGTGTGCGAGCCGGAGTGCCCGGCGGACGCGATCAAGCCCGACACCGAGCCCGGCCTTGAGAAGTGGCTGGAGGTCAACACCAAGTACGCGTCGCTCTGGCCGGTGGTGACGGTGAAGCGCGACGCGCTCCCCGACGCCGAGAAGTTCGACGGCGAATCGGGCAAGTTCGAGAAGTACTTCTCCGAAGCCCCGGGACAGGGCGACTGACGCTGCGGCGCAGCATGCCTGCTGCGCCACAACCTCATGTTTCTTCACGTTTATTGATCATCCGCACAGACGGGGCGCCGCAGCGCCGCCGAAATTGTGGCGAGACGGCCCGAAATCTGTTACGCTCTGCATCCACACGGAGCGACGCAGACCGTGTCTGGTCAAGCGACCCTTGCGCAACAGGCTGACGTAGACCGTGACAAACACCTGACTTCGCGCACATCGGCCTATCCCGACGCCGCCGTCAAGGGGCGCCGCGGATATCGTCGTGCGCGTCGCATATTCATCGTCGCTTTGACGGGCGGCGGTGCAACAGAACAGGAGACGGGATGACCAAGAAACCTTCGCTGAAGCGGCCCGAGTTCCACCCTGACGACTATGTCGTGTACCCGGCGCATGGCGTCGGCAAGATCATCTCGATCGACCGCCAGACCGTCGGCGGGTTCGATCTGGAGATGTTCGTGATCTCGTTCGAAAAAGAGAAGATGACGCTCCGGGTTCCCACTGCGAAGGCGAGCTCCATCGGCATGCGCTCGCTGTCGTCGCCCGACATCGTGCTGAAGGCGCTCGACACCCTCAAGGGTCGCGCCCGCACGAAGCGCGCCATGTGGTCGCGCCGCGCGCAGGAGTACGAGCAGAAGATCAACTCCGGCGATCTGCTGTCGATCGCCGAGGTCGTGCGCGACCTGCATCGCGGCGACGACCAGCCGGAACAGTCCTATTCCGAGCGCCAGCTGTACGAGGCGGCGCTGGAGCGGCTGACCCGCGAGATCGCCGCGGTCGAGAGCCTCGACGACCCGACCGCCGCCGCGCGCATCGAGACCGCGCTGGTGCGCCGCGCCGCCGCCTGATCGGCCGAGCGAAAGCCTTGCGACAGCCGGCGACGCCCCCCGTGGCGTCGCCGGCTTTTTCATGACCTGACGTCGCCGGCCGGCAAGGCCTGACGGGACCCCGCCCAGGCGCGCGCTGGGCGGTCGCGCGCCGGTCCGGCGGCAGGGCCCTCCGGAGCGGGATCGCGGGCGGCGCCGACCCTGACCCCGACATGCCGTCGGTCATGGATCGGCGTCGTTATCGTCTTGAACCGACCCCATCGCCTTCACCGCCCGAGGGTGGAGGCGTCAGGCCTTCGGGGCGACGATCGGCGTCCATCCCTGCATCTCGGCCCAGTCGGCTTCGAGATTGCGGAAGCGGTCGAGCCTCAGCGTGGAGAGGTCGGCGAAGGCGCATGCGCCGTCGACGACGAGGTCGCGGATCGCGCGGCCGCTGGCCGGGGAGAGGCCGAAGCCCACGCCGGACAGGGTGGCCAGGGTCACGTTCCGGCGGGTCGGCGCGCGGTCGATGACAGGGCGGCCGTCGGGGGTGTTCTCGATCAGGCCCGCCCAGCTGCGGATGACGCGGCGGCGCGCCGCCTTCGGCAGCAGTTCGACCAGCCGCGCCGAGATGTTGCGCGCCAGCGGCGTCGCCGGCCGCGCCGAACCCGGCGTGGGCTCGACGTCGAGCCACTCATGCGGGCCGCCGCCATAGGCGAGGTTGCCGCGCAGCGTCTGGCGCCCGTAGAGGCCGTTCCCGTCGACGCCGCCGAGCGGCATCATCGGGGCGGGCTCGGTCACGATCATCTCCGCGCGCGCCACCCGCAGCGGCAGGTCGACGCCGAGCATCGCGGCGAATCGCCCGGTCTGCGGCCCTGCGGCGAGCACGACATGGTCGCAGCCCACGACCCCCGCCTCCGTCTCGACCCCGGTCACGCGGTCGCCCTCGGAGCGGAAGCCGGTGACGGCGACGCGCTGGCGCACGCGCCCGCCAAGGTCCTGCGTCGCCCAGGCGAAGGCCTGCACGGTGCGATGCGGGTTGGCGTGGCCGCCGAAGCGGTAGAAGTGCCCGCCGAAGGCCGTCTCGCCGGCCAGCGGGACGAGCCTGCGCACCTCCTGCGCGTCGAGCTCCTCGACCTCGAAGCCCTGCCGCCGCGCGTTCTCCACGGCGCGGCCGTAGAGCGCGAGCTGCGCCGCCGAGAGCGCGATGCGCACGCGGTTGGGGCGAAACTCGGTCGGGTGGCCGAGCATCTCGTCCATCAGCGGCCAGAGCCGCTGCTCCTCGGCGAAGAGCGGGCTGTGGTGGTGCGAGCAGCCGCCGCCGTTGCGGCCGGACGCCTCCCAGCCGACGAGGCTCTTCTCGAGCACCAGCACGTCGACGCCGGCCTGCGCCAGCCACCACGCGGCGGAGAGGCCCGTGACGCCGCCGCCCACGACGACCACGGCGGCGCCGGCGTCACTCGCTGACATGGCGCCCCGCCCCCTGAGCGCCTGCGGCGGTGTAGTCGGCCTCGACATCCTCGAAGTGAACCCATTGCCGCGGCATGCCGAACCACGAGTCCCAGCAGGCCCTGAACGCAGGGTCTTCGCATCCGGGCGGCGGCGCCATCTGGTCGAGCCGCACCGGCCGCACGGGAGCGCGGCAGCGCGCGAGCGGCGCATCCGCGAGCGGCGTGTCGGTCGCGAGCGCAAGCAGCGCCTGCACCTGCTCGCGGCAGCGGCGGCCCTGGCACGGGCCCATGCCGGCGCGGGTGAGCCGCTTGATCAGGTCGGGGTTCGGCGGGCCGTCGCCCGACAGCGCTTTGAGGTCGCGGGGCCGGTCGCCGTCCCGCTCCCAGCCCAGATAGCGCGGCGGGCGGAGTTCGAGGATCTCGCGCGCCGTCACCTCCTCGCACTGGCAGACGAAGGGCTCGGTCGGCGCCTCAAGGACGCTCGCGCGCACCCACGCCGCGCGATAGGCGCCGAGGTCGAAGCCCGCGCGCGGTGCCGCCCCCGACGCCGCGTCGACGACCTCGCCGCGCAATGCCGCGGCGGCTGCTGCGGCGGCGAGCCGGCCTTCCGCCCGGGCGACGGCCGGATCGGCGCTCTTGGCGGCCCAGACGCCGGCGCAGTCGCCGGCGGCGCGCAGGAAGGGCATGCTCGTCGCCTGACCCGCGCCGAGCGCGGGCGCGAAGCCGCCCCGGTCGGCGTCGAAGACGATCCGGCAGCCGGCGGCGTCCATCAGGTCGACGACGGGAACCGCGCCGACGCCGAGCACGACGAGGTCGCAGTCGATCCGCTCGCCGGTGGAGAGCGTAGCCGCGCGGACGCCGTCGGTCCCGCCGCGCTCCACGGCGCGCATAACCGCCCCGCAGGACACGCCGGCGCCGACGGCGGCGAGCCGGTCGAGCAGCGCCGCCGGCCCGACCGGGGCCGCCGCCTGCTCGACGATCCGGACGATCTCGACGCCGGTCTCGGCCAGCGACAGCGCGTCGAGCAGGGCCTCCGCCGCGCTGCCCAGCACCACGGCGCGGCGCCCCTCCAGCGCGCGATAGCGCGTCGCGAGCGCGACGGCCGCCGTCGCGCCGACCACGCCGGGCAGCTCCCAGCCCTCGAAGGCGAGCCCGACGTCGCGCCGGCCGGTCGCCGCGACCGCCTGCTCGAACCGCACCAGCGTCGCCGGCGCGTCGCCGTCGACGAGCATCGCGACCCGCCCCGGCATCCAGCCGAGATTGGGGCCGTTGGCGTAGATCCCCACGCAGGCGACGCCCAGACGCACGTCCACGCCGGCCTCGAAGGCCTCGGCGAGACCGGGCGCGGCCTCCATCATCGCCTCGGTCATCGCGGAGCGGTTGCGAACCACGTCCTGCATGCGCCCGCCGAAGTGCAGCGGAACGCTCTCGGCCATGGTCTCGAACGCCACCGGGTGCTCGTCCACGAGCATCACCGACAGCCCGAGCGCGGCGCCTTCCAGCGCCGCGGCGATGCCTGCCGCCCCGGCCCCGACAACCAGAAGCGCGACGTCCTCCGTCACGTCGAGCGACTTTCCCGCCACTGAGCGATGGTCGAGCGTCATTGAGCGGCCTCCGCCGGAACCTGCCGACAAGGGTGGAGGGGGGCGCCGGCCTGCGGTCAAGGCCCTTTCGGAGTTCGGGAGCGGCGCCTGATGGCCCCCGGCGGCTTGCATCCGCGCCGCGCACGCGATGAAGTGGCGATCCGCCGTCGCTCCCGGAGCCGCAACCATGCAACGCCCGCCCTCCGACCATGCCGCCGCGCCGCCAGAGCGCGCGGACGTCGTGGTGATCGGCGGCGGCGTGGTCGGCGTCTTCGCGGCGCTTTGCCTCGCGGAGCAGGGCGTGTCTGTGGCCCTCTGCGAGAAGGGGCGCGTCGCGGCGGAGCAGTCCTCGCGCAACTGGGGCTGGATCCGCAAGCAGGGCCGGGATGCGCGCGAACTGCCGCTGATGCTCGAAGCGGAGGCGCTGTGGGAGCGCACGGCGGGGACGCTCGACGTCGACATCGGCTTCGCCCGACGCGGCGTGACCTATCTCGCCGAGACGCCGGCGGAGCTTGAGACGCGGGAGCGCTGGCTCGACGCCGCGCGCGGCTTCGGACTCGACAGCCGGATGCTCTCGCCGGCCGAGACCGATGCGCTGCTGGGGCGCGACGACCGGGCGTTTCTCGGGGCCTTGCACACGCCCTCCGACGCCGCAGCCGAGCCCGCCCTCGCCGTGCCGGCGGTGGCGCGCCGCGCGGCGGCGCTCGGCGCCGTCATCCTTGAGGGCTGCGCCGTGCGCGCGCTCGACATGGCGGCCGGCCGCGTCGCTGGCGTCGTCACCGAGCGCGGCCGCATCGCCTGCGACCGCGTCGTTCTCGCCGGCGGCGCGTGGTCGCGCACCTTCCTTGAGAACATGGGGGCGGCGCTGCCTCAGCTCGCGGTCGTCTCCTCGGCGCAGCGCACCGCGCCCGCCCCGCGGATCACCGACGGCGCCGTCGGCGCGACGGGGGCCTCGCTGCGGCGGCGCATGGACGGCGGCTACACGGCGGCGCGCAGCGGCGCCGCGCGGCTCGACCTCACGCCCGCCGCCTTCAGCCATTTCGCCGCCTTCGCGCCGATGGCGGCGGCGCAGGCGCGCATCCTCAAGCTGCGGCTCGGCCGCGCCTTCGCCGGGCCGCTCGGGCGCCGGCGCTGGCGCCCGGACGAGATCAGCCCCTTCGAGCGGTGGCGCGTGCTGGACCCCGAGCCCGACCACGCCCTGCTCGACGACGTGCTGCGGCAGGCGCGGCGCCTGCACCCGCGGCTCGGCGAACTGCGGGCGGTCGAGCGCTGGGCCGGCCTCATCGACGTGACGCCCGACGAGGCCCCGATCATCGACGCCTGCGCCGAGGCGCCGGGCCTCGTCGTCGCCACCGGCTGCTCGGGGCACGGCTTCGGGCTGGGGCCGGGCGTCGGCCTGCTGGCGGCGCAGCTCGCCACAGGCGCCCGGCCGGCCGTGGACCCGACGCCCTTCCGCCGCGACCGCTTCGCCCGCGGCGGCAGGCGGCGCGCGGCGTGAGCGGGGTGAGCGAGACGCCCGACCTGCTGATCGTCGGCGCCGGTATCACCGGGGCGGCGGCGGCGCTGGCGGCGGCGGAGGCCGGCGCGTCGGTCATGGTGCTGGAGCGCTGGTTTCCCGCGGCGATGGCGTCGGGCTGGACGCTGGCGGGCGTGCGCCAATCCGGCCGCCACCCCGCGGAACTGCCGCTGGCGCAGGCGGCGGTCGCGCGCTGGGCGGCGCTGGACGAGCGGCTCGGCGCGCAGACCGGGTATCGCCGCGGCGGCAACCTCAGGCTCGCGCGCACGCCCGACGAGGTGGAGATCATCCGCGCGCTCGTCGCGCGCCAGAGCGAGGCGGGCCTCTCGCTGCATTTCCTGTCCGACAACGCCGCCGTGCGCGAGGTCGCGCCGGCGGTCTCGGAGGCGGCGCTCGCGGCGTCCTTCTGCCCCACGGACGGCCATGCCGACCCGCTTGCGACCGTTCAGGGCTATCTGGCCGCGGCGGCGCGCCTCGGGGCCGAACTGCGCGTCGGCGACGCGGCGGCGCGGCTGGAGACGAGCGGCGGCCGCGTGACGGCGGTGCAGACGCGCAGTTCGGC
>CAYGUQ010000260.1:0-6396 GCA_964352995.1 uncultured Rhodobacterales bacterium | reverse complement strand
TGAAGACCGTGTTCGACGCCAAGACCGGCGAGCTGCTGGGCGCGCACATGATCGGCGCGGAGGTGACCGAGCTCATCCAGGGCTACGTGGTGGGCCGCCAGCTGGAGACGACCGAGGAAGACCTGATGGCCACCGTCTTCCCGCACCCCACGCTCAGCGAGATGATGCACGAGAGTGTGCTCGACGCCTGGGGCCGCGCGATCCACTACTGAGCGACGGCGGCGGCGCGGGGAGCCTCTCCTCCCCCGCCCGCAGCGCGGGCGGCCGCGCGTCAGGGCGCGCCTTCCTCCGGCGAGCGCGGCGGAATGAGGCCCCCGGCGCCCGGCTGGCGGGCGTTCATCCGCGTCATCAGGGCGGCGGTCACGTCGAGTTCCGGCGCGACGGCCAGCGCGGACTTCCTGTCGATCACCAGCGCGGCGCCGCGCTCGCGCATGATCTCCTCCAGCAGCGGCCGCGCGACGGCCGCAAGCGCGCTCTGCGCCTGCGCGAAGCGCGCCTGCAGCGCGGCGCCGGACTGCTGCGCGTCGCGACGGGCGGCGCGCACCTTCTGATCGAAAGCGACGACGAGCTTGTCGAACTCCAGGCGCGGCGTGGTCTGGCGCAGGCGGACCATCTCCGTCTCTTCGGCCTCGAGCTCCGCCTGCATCGCGTCGAAGCGCTTCTGGAGTTCGCCGCGCGCCGCGAGCTCCGCCTCGCGCAGGGCGCGGGCGGCGGCGCTTTCGCGCAGGGCGGCGTCCATGTCCACGACGAGCACAGCGCCGCCGCGCGGCGTCGCGACGCTCTGCGCCGCCGCGCCGGCGGCCTGCAGGCCCAGCGCCAGCGAGATCGCCAGCGCCAGCGCGCGCAGGAGCCTTCGCGCCGACGGCTCTCCCGGCGCCGGCGGCGACCCGCGCCGCCTGCCCTCAGAAGCGCGTGCCGGCAGTGAGGCGGAAGATCTCATCCTTGTCGCCGTCCTCTTTGACGATGGGAAAGGCGAAGTTCACCCGCAGCGGGCCGAAGCCGGAGTCCCAGAACACGCTGGCGCCGACGGAGGCGCGCAGGCTGGGGTCGTCGTCCACGGTCACGCCGCCGCGATTGTTGGTGTCGAGCCCCCAGAGCGTGCCGACATCGGCGAAGACGCCCCCCGAGAAGCCGAGCGAATCCGGCAGGCCGAGCGGGAAGGTGACTTCGGTCCGCGCGATGGCGAAATTGTTGCCGCCGAGCGCGTCGTCGGTCGTCCGGTCGCGCGGACCCATGCCGGAGCTCTCGAAGCCGCGGAAGCGGTCTCCGCCGAGAAAGAACCGGTCCGTGATGCGGATGTCGTCGCCGAAGGTGGTGATGTTGCCGCCTTCGACCTCGAAGCTGCCCACCACGTCCTCGCCGAAGAAGCTCGTGTAGGCGCGGGCCCGCGCCGTGGTGCGGACATACTGCGTGTCGCCGCCGACGCCGGCGAAATCCTGCCCGAAGGAGGCGAGGAAGCCCGCGGTCGGCTCCAGCGTGTCGTTGCGCAGGTCGTAGGTGTAGCGGTAGCCGATCGCCGAGGTGATCGCGGTCCCCTCGTCGGCCTTGATGAAGGGCGAGGCGTCGTCGCGCACGTCGCGGATCTCGTCCGACGCGATCGTGTAGTTCAGGCCGAGGCGGGCGTTCTCGGAAACCGGGAACTCCATGCGCGGGATGAAGCCGATGTTGGTCTCCTCGAAGGAGCTTTCGTCGGAGCGGTCCTCCTGCCGCAGGAACACGTCGAAGCCGGCCTCAAGGTCGCGGTCTAGGAAGGCCGGTTCGCGGAAGGCGAAGTCGTAGACCTGGAAATCGCCCGCGATCTGGAACCGCGCGCGCACGAACTGGCCGCGGCCGAGGAAGTTGCGCTCGGTGATGCTGACCTCGCCGACCGGGCCGTCGGCGGTGGAGAAGCCCAGGCCGAAGGTCAGCGAGCCGGTCGACTGCTCCTCGACGTCGACAAGGATGCTCGCGCGGTCCTCGCTGTCGCCGCGCCGGGTCGAGACGTCGACCCTGGAGAAGAAGCCGAGGCCGCGGATGCGCCGCCGCGCCGCGTCGACCTCGCGCGAGTTGAAGGCGTCGCCCTCCACGAGGTCGAACTGGCGGCGGATCACCCGGTCCAGCGTGCGGGCGTTGCCCTCGATGTCGATGCGCTCGACATAGACGCGGGCGCCCTCGACGAGCTCATAGGCGACGTCGATGGTCAGGGTCTCGGGGTTGCGGGTCGCGCGGGGCCGCACGTCGACGAAGGCGAAACCCTGCTGGCCGGCCAGGAAGATCATCCGGTCGATGGTCTTCTCGACGACCTCGCTGTCGTAGGTGTCGCCGGGCGCCGCGTCGATCAGCGCCTCGAACTCGGCGGTGTCGAGGCCCGGCGCGTTCACGATGACGGACTGCTCGCCGAACTGGTAGATCGGCCCCTCGCTCACCGTGAAGGTGATGAAGAAGCCCTCGCGGTCGGGCGCGAGCTCGGCCACCGCCGACAGCACCGTGAAGTCGGCGTAGCCGCGCGAGAGATAGAACTGGCGCAGCAGCTCGCGGTCGAACTCAAGCCGGTCGGGGTCGTAGATGTCGGAGGTCAGCGCGAAGGAGAAGATGCCGCTCTCCGTCGTCTCGATCACCCGGCGCAGGCGGCGGTCGGAGAACGCCTCGTTGCCGACGAAGGTGATCGCGTTGACGCCGGTGACGCTGCTCTCGTCGATCTCGAAGACGAGGTCGACGCGGTTGTCGGGCTGCTCGATCAGCACCGGCTCGATCGAGGTGCCGTAGCGCCCGGCGCGGCGGTAGAGCTCGGTGATCACCTGCGCGTCCGCCTCGGCGCGGGCGCGCGTGTAGGCGCGGCGCGGCCGGGTCGAGATGCTGGAGAGCAGGATCTCGTCGGTGATGCTGTCGTTGCCCTCGAAGGCGACGCGGTTGATCGTGGGATTCTCGGTGACGCGGACGATGAGCTGGCCGCCGTCCACCGCGATCGAGGCGTCGCTGAACAGGCCCGTGTCGAACAGCCGCCGGACCGAGGCGTTGAGCGCGGCGTCGTCGATCGGGTCGCCGACGCCGAGGGTGAGGTAGGACGCGATGGTCGCCGCCTCGATGCGCCGCGAGCCCAGGACGACGATGTCCCGCACGACGCCGGCCGACTGCGCGACGGCGGCGGAGGGCGCGAGAAGCGCCGGCGCGGCGGTCGCGGCCGCAAGCGCGCAGGCGGCGAGCAGGGCGCGGAGCGGGCGGACGAGAAGGTCGACGGTCATCGGTGCTCCAGTGGTCGGCCGGTTGTCTGTCGTCGCCGCTCCGGTTCAGAGACGGGACAGGTCGTTGAACGTGGCGAAAGCCATCAGGCTGAGCACAAGCGCCAGCCCGATGCTGTTGCCGATCTCCTGCCAGCGCGGCCGAAGCGGTCTGCCCCGCGCCTTCTCGATGGCGTAGAACATCAGGTGGCCGCCGTCGAGAACCGGGATCGGAAAGAGATTGATGAGGCCGATCGACGTGGAGAGTACGGCGATCAGGCCGATGAAGCTCGCCAGCCCGCCGGCGGCGGCGTCGCCGGATACCTCGGCGATGCGCACCGGCCCGCCCAGCACCTCGGCGGCGTCCTGCGCGCCGCTGACGACCTCGGTGATGCCCGAGACCGAGAGCGCCACCACCATCCACGTCCGCTCAGCGCCGAAGACCAGCGCGCCGAGCGGCCCGGCGGTCTCGGTGAGCGGCGCGATCTCCGTCGCGAGCTTCTGGATGCCGAGCAGCGGGCGCATTTCCGCCGCGCCGGTCAGGGGATCGGTCGCCTCGCTCATGTCGGGCGTGGCGTCGAGGGAGAGCGTCTCGCCGGCGCGGCGGACGGCGAGGCGCATCGTCTCGCCGCCCGACTCGCGCGTCGCTCTCTGCAGCGCGGCGAAGCCGTCCATCGGCTCTCCGTTCACCGAGACGATCACGTCGCCCACCTGCAGTCCGGCGCGGTCGGCGGCGCCGCCGGGCGTTACGGCGTCGACGCGCGCGGGCGCGCGCCAGGGGGCGACAACCCGGCGCTCCTCGCCGTCGCGGTCGATGTCGAGCGCCAGGTCGCCGGCGCCGTCGGCCTCGGCGAGACGCGCCTGCATCGCGGCGAAGTCCGCGACGGGCTCGCCCTCGATCCTGAGCACCCGGTCGCCGGGGGCGAGGGCTGCGCTGAACTCGGGGTTCACGTCGTCCGACAGGCCGCCGATCACCGGCTCGCTGAGCGGCCGGCCCTGCCCCAGCGCCATCAGCGCGAATATCGCGATGCTCAGCAGGAAGTTCGCCACCGGCCCCGCCAGAACGGTCAGCGCCCGGCGCTCGACGCTGGCGGCGTGGAAGCCGCCGGCGCGCTCCTCGGGGCTCATCCGCGCCATCGCGGCCTCGTCGGCCGACGCGGAGGCGGGGTCGGCGTCTCCGCGGAACTTGACGTAACCGCCCAGCGGCAGCGCGCCGATGCGCCAGCGCGTGCCGCGGCTGTCGGTCCAGCCGTAGATCTCGGGCCCGAACCCCACCGAGAAGGCGTCCGCCCCGATGCCGCACCAGCGGCCGACGATGTAGTGGCCGTATTCGTGCACGAAGACGACGATCGCGAGCACCAGCAGGAACGGAACCACCACCGACAAGGTCGGTCCGATCACCGGCAGTTGCGCCAACAGCTCCATGTCACCTCCGAACGCCTCGGCCCGCTTTTCGCACGCCCGCGCGGCTTGCGCCACCGCCGGAACGCCTGCGAACCCGCGTGAACATGGGCGCCCCGCCGCGCGAAGTCGACCGCCGCCTAGGCGCGGGCCGCCATCGGCGCGCGCTCGGCGCAGAGCCCTGACGCCAGCGCGCGGGTCTCCGCGTCGAGCGCGAAGACGTCGGCGAGCGCCTCCGGGGCCGCCGCCCCGTCCAGCCGCTCCAGCGCCGTCTCCACCACGCGCGCCATGTCGAGAAAGCCGATGCGGCCGGCCATGAAGGCCTCCAGCGCCGTCTCCTTCGCCGCGTTCAGCACGCATCCCGCGCCGCCGCCCCGCTCCAGCGCCGCGCGGGCCAGCCGCAGGGCGGGGAAGCGCTCGGGGTCGGGCGCGTGGAAATCGAGCCGCGAGAGCGCGGCGAAGTCCAGCCGCTCCATCGGCGTGGGCGCCCTGCCTGGCCAGCTCAGCGCATAGGCGATGGCCCCGCGCATGTCGGGCGGGCCGAGCTGGGCCAGCACCGCGCCGTCGGCGTAGCCCACCATGGAATGGATGATCGACTGCGGGTGGACGATCACCTCGATCTGGGCCGGCTCGGCTCGGAACAGCCAGCGCGCCTCGATCATCTCCAGCGCCTTGTTGAACATGGTCGCGCTGTCGATGGAGATCTTGGCGCCCATGCTCCAGTTGGGGTGCGCCGCGGCGCGTTCCGGCGTCACCTCGGCCATGCGCTCGCGCGGCCAGTCCCGGAACGGCCCGCCGCTGGCGGTGAGGATGATGCGCTCGGGCGCGGCGCGCGCGTCGAGCACCTGGAAGATCGCGCTGTGCTCGCTGTCGACGGGGATCAGCGTCGCGCCGCCTGCGGCGACCGCGGCGAGGAAGAGCGGCCCGGCGCAGACGAGGCATTCCTTGTTGGCGAGCGCGACGACGGCGCCGCGGCGCGCGGCCTCCAGCGTCGGCGCGAGGCCGGCGGCGCCCACGATGGCGGCCATCACCCAGTCCGTTGGGCGCGCAGCGGCCTCGACGACCGCCTCGGGGCCCGCCGCGGCCTCGACGCCGGAGCCCGAGAGCGCCGCGCGCAGCTCGGGCAGGCGCGCGGGGTCGGCGGTGACGGCGAGCTTCGCGCCGCAGCGTCGGGCCTGCTCGGCCAGCAGCGCGACGTTCGACGCGCCGGTCAGCGCCTCGACCTCGAAGGCCTCGCGCCCGCCCAGCCAGTCGAGCGCCTCCAGCGTGCTGCGGCCGATCGAGCCCGTGGACCCCAGTATCGTGACGCGTCTCACCATCTGAACACCGGCGTTCCCCCTCGAACGAATGTGACGGCGGCGGCGACGAGTGTCACCGCGACGAAACCGTCCAGCCGGTCGAGGGCGCCGCCGTGGCCCGGAAAGATCGCGCCGCTGTCCTTCGCGCCGAAGCGCCGCTTCAGGGCCGACTCGGCCAGATCGCCCGCCTGCGCGACGAAGGCCGCGATGGCGGAGACGGTGCAGACCTCCTCGGCGAAGGTGCCGGTGGTCAGCCCGGAGAACAGCAGCCCCGCCAGCGCCGCGAGCGCGACGCCGCCGCCGAGGCCAGCCCAGGTCTTCTTGGGGCTGACCGCCGGCCAGAGCTTCGGGCCGCCGATCAGCCGGCCGGCGAAGAAGGCGCCCGTGTCGGTCGCGGCGACGATCACCGCCACCCAGAGCACCGCGTTGAGCCCGTCGCCCTCGATGGCGCGCAGGGCGGCGAAGGCGGCGGCGGCGACGGGCTCAACGCGGTGCTCTGG
>CAYGUQ010000259.1:0-6403 GCA_964352995.1 uncultured Rhodobacterales bacterium | reverse complement strand
GACGCCCTGTCGCTCTTCGGCCCGCAGGTTCTTGCGATATTCGACCTCGGCCTCGAAGTCGAGGATGGTGTCTGTCTCGCGCAGGCCGTTCGCCGTCTCGGCCCCGAAGACGAACATGTCCGAGCCGCCGCCGCCCGAGACGCGGTCGCTGCGGCCGGCCCCGGCGGCGATCGCGTCGTCGCCCTCGCCGCCGCGCAGCATGTCGTCGGCCGCGCCGCCCTCGAGCGCCGTCGGCGTCGCGGTGCGGAAGTTGAAGGTCGAGGCGTCGCCCGCGGCGATGCCGGCGTAGCCCTGCCCCGCCGCGTCGACGAAGGCGTCGGCGTCGATCTCCACGGCGTAGCGCGCGCCGCGGGCGAGCAGCCCGACCGGATCGACCGTGACGGCGGCGCCGTCGATGCGCACCTGCGCCGCGTCGGCGGCGTCGATCCCGATCACTGCGCCGTCGTCGAGGTTCACGAGCCGGATCGCGCCGGCGCCGGCCGTCACCGCCTCGGTGAAGGTCAGCGACAGCTCGGCCGCCGCCGACACGTCGCGGGCGTTGTCGCCCGGCTCGGCCGTGAGCAGCCAGGGCGCCGGGTCGGCGTCGAAGGCCACTTCCTGCGGCGTGGTCGTCGGCCCGTCCGTCGCATAGCCGAGGCGGCCGTCGCCGTTGGAGCCGAGGGTGAGGAACCGGCCGTCCTCGGTCACGGCGATCAGGCTGTTGGGGCCGGTATGGATCTCCACGACGGTCTCGCCGTCGAAACCCGGAACGCGGCGCGGGTAAAACGAGAAGTCGCTCTCGGCGGCGGGGTCGCCGTCGAGTCCGCCCGAGGGGCCCTCGTCGTTCGGCCCCCACATCCAGACCTCGCCCGAGGCGGTGAGCGCGGCGGCCCAGCGCGCGCCGCCCTTCACGTCGATCACGTCAGCGGGCAGGCCGACCAGCTCCACCGGCGCGAGCACGTCGGCGTCCGCGGGCGCGAAGACGCCGTCGCCGTCGTCGACGCCCTGCGGCAGCTGGCCGAACGAGCCCTCGCCCCAGCCGAAGACGCGCCCGTCCTCCAGCACCGCGTAGGAGGTCTGCGTGTCTGCGGCGATCGCCGTCACGCGCACGCCCTCCGGCAGCCCAGCGACCCTCGCCGGCGACGCGACGCGCGTCAGCGGATCGCCCGCGTCGTCGAGGCCGTCCGGCGCGCCGAGCTGGCCGGCGCGGTTCGAGCCCCAGGCCCAGACCTCGCCCGCAGCGGTCAGCGCCAGCGCGTGGCTCGTGCCCGACGACACCGCGACGACCTGCTCGCCCGCCAGCGCCGCGACCTCCGTCGGCGTGAAGCGGTTCGTCAGGTCGCCGAGCCCGAGCTGGCCGTTGGCGTTGTGCCCCCACGCCCAGAGCGCGCCGTCCTCGGTGATCGCGTAGCTCGCGCCGTTGCCGTGGTCGATCACGACGACGGCGCGGTCGTCCAGATCGCCCGCGATCTTCGTGGCGACCAGAGCGTTCTCCTGATCGCCGAGACCGAGCCGCCCGAGGTTGCCCTGGCCCCAGACATAGACGTCGCCGGAGGCGGTCAGGAACGATCCGTGGGTCAGGCCCGCCGCGATCGAGACGA
Organism: uncultured Rhodobacterales bacterium; assembly: GCA_964352995.1. Lineage (GTDB taxonomy): Bacteria > Pseudomonadota > Alphaproteobacteria > Rhodobacterales > Rhodobacteraceae > Rubrimonas. The sequence continues at coordinate 4,823 of CAYGUQ010000259.1, read as the reverse complement.
TCTCCTCGTCGAAGCCTTCGGGCGTCGCGACGGCGACCGGCGCCTTAACGTCGAAGCCCTGCGCGCCCTGGCCGAGCTGTCCGACGACGTTCTCGCCGGCGGCGTAGACGACGTTCGCCTCGCGGTCGAGAAACAGCGAGAAGTGGTTGCCGGCGCCCGCCTGCGCGTCGGCGCGCTGCACGAAGCTGCCGGCGAACTCCACCGCCCGCGGCCGCTCCAGCCCGTCCGGGTCGAGCGCCGCCGAGGCCAGCACGCCGGTCTCGCCGGCGTCGAGGAAGTCGCCGTCGCCGTTGAGGTCGGTCAGCAGCCAGATCGAGCGCTGCGCGGGGTCCGACCCGTTCGACGTCAGCGCCACGCGCCCGAGGCCGTCCGCCGCCACCGAGAAGCCGGCGAACTGGCTGTAGCCCTCCGGCAGCAGCGTGCTGTCCCAGATCACATCCACTTCGTCGCCGGCGTCGATCGCGCCCGAGCCGTCGCGGTCGGTCAGCCGGGTGAGCCGCCAGACGCCGTCTCCGTCGTCGAGCCACTGCCAGGTCAGCAGGCTTCCCGCCTCGCCGGCATGGGCGAAGTCGATCGCCGCGCCGAACGAGGCCTCGGCGGTGACGAAGGCCGAGACCTCTTCCGCCGAGATCGCGCCCGAGCCGTCGACGTCCTCGATGCGCCAGATCGTCGGCGCGCCGCCGTTGGGGTCGAGCAGATAGGCGACGGCGCCGTCGAAGCTGAGCGTGTAGGGCGCCGACCGCGCGGAGACGATCGAGAGGTCGAGCCAGACGGTCGTCTCCCCCGCATCGTCGGCGTCGCCGTCGCCGTTCAGATCCACGGTCCGGTAGATCGCGTCCTGCGGGCGGGAGCTGACGCCGGCGTTGACGACGTAGATCGCGCCGTCGGGCCCCTGCGCCAGACCGTTCGGCGTGACGGTGGAGACGCCCGCGGCGTTCGCCGGGCTCAGCCACGCCGTCGCCTCGCCCGCGTCCATCGCATCGCCGTCGCCGTTGAGGTCCGCCAGCCGCCAGACCGTGTCGGCCCCGCCGTCCCCGACGAAGACCGCCCCGTCCGCCGCCGTCGCGAAGACGAAGGGATTGGTCGTCGGCGCGGCGAAGCCGGCCGCGTTCCCCTCGCCGAAGAACAGCGTGCGTTCGCCCGGATCGGCGGCGTCGCCGTCGCCGTCGAGGTCCCGCAACAGATCGATCCGGTCGCCGGTCTGGTCGGCCAGCAGCACGCCGGCCGACGGCGCATGCAGCGCGCGCGTCATGGTCGTCTCCTTGTCTGAAGGCGGCGCGCCTGCGTGGGAGATGGCCCTGCGTGGGATGTCGCCGAGTAGTTGATAATTTCAATCGGGAATTGATCGGACGCCGCGCGCCTTGTCAACGCCCCTCGGTCGCGGCGCGCGCGGCGCCCGGGCCTGAGCGGCGCACGACGCATCGCCCGCGGCGCGAGACTGCGCAAGAACGACAGGACCGCGGAAGACCGAACGCGGATCACGCCAGCGGCGCGACGTCCGGAGAAGCGGCGACGCGGCTCCTGCCGGGCGAGCCGCATCCTCGGCGGCCGCGACGCTCAGGCGGTCGAGCCGCCCAGGCGCAGCAGCGGCGCGATCTCGATGCGGACAGGGTCGCGATTCCCGGCGGGGTCGGCCAGCAGCCGCATCGCCAGCGCCCCCGCCTCGCGACCGATCTCGGCGGGGTGAGGGTCGATGGTGGTGATGGTGGGGAAGCAGACGGAGGCGATCTCGTAGGCGCCGAAACCCGCGATCATCATGTCCTGCGGCACGCGCAGGCCTCGCCGCTGGCACTCGGTCAGCGCGCCGAAGGCGGCGAGGTCCGAGACGCCGATCGCCGCGTCGGGGCGAAGCCCGGCGTCGAGCGCGGCTCCCAGCGCCGCGGCGCCGGTCGCCATCGACGCCGGCGGCGCGCCGGTGGGCAGCAGTCGGGAGGCATCGAGCCCGTGGCGGCGCATCGCGGTCTGGAAGCCGCGCCGCCTGTCGGCGCCGCGGGTGTCGTCGCTGATGTCGCCGCCGATGAAGGCGATCTCGCGCGCGCCGCGGCCGACGAGATGGTCGACCATGGCCTCCATGCAGGCGGCGTTGGAGAAGCCGACGACATGGCTCACGGGCCGCTCCGGAAGATCCCACGTCTCGATCACGGGGGCGCCGAAGGCCTGCAGCAGCAGCCGGGTGCGCGGCGTGTGCGCGCCGCCCGTCACCACCACGGCCTCCGGCCTGCGGCGCAGAAGCTGCTCGACCAGCGCCTCCTCCTCGGAGCGGTCGTAGAGGTCGTAGCCGAGCAGCACCTGCAGCCCCGCCCGGCCAAGCTCCCGCGACAGCGCGTTCACGGTGTCGGCGAAGTTGGCGTTGTTGATCGACGGCACAGTCACCGCCACGAAGCCCGTGCGCCGTGAGCGCAGGCCCGAGGCGGCGGCGTCGAACACGTAGCCCATCTCCTCGGCGATGCGCAGGACGCGGGCGCGCGTCTCCTTGCCCACGGCGGCGTCGGCGCGGAACGCGCGCGAGACGGTCATCGGCGACAGCCCCGCCGCCCGCGCCACGTCGGCCATGCGCACCGGCCGACGCCGCACCGGCGTCAGCCCCCTGCTCCGAAGACGCGGGCGGCGATCGGATGGCGAGGGACGCGCCCGGCGACCAAGCGCTCGGCCGCCAGGTCGGCGGCGGGCCGTCGCCCCAGCGGCTGCGGGCCGCATGCCGCGGCGTCGGGCGCCGTCTCGTCGGGACGGTCTTCCGCTAACGCCGGCGGCGCGCCTCCGGCCCGCGGCCCGCGACGGCGCGCGAGGCCGATGCCGACCGGCGGGCGCATCGCGCTCAAAGCGAGGCGGTCACGCCGCCGTCCACGAACAGCGTGTGCCCGTTCACGAAGCTCGCCGCGTCGGAGGCGAGGAAGACGCAGGCGCCCACCAGCTCCTCCACCCTGCCCCACCTGCCGGCCGGCGTACGCTTCTCCAGCCAGGCGCTGAAGGCCGGGTCGGCGACGAGGGCGGCGTTCAGGGGCGTGTCGAAATAGCCCGGCGCGATGGCGTTCACGTTCAGCCCGTGCGGCGCCCAGTCCGTCGCCATGCCCTTGGTGAGATTGGCGACGGCGCCCTTGGAGGCGGTGTAGGGCGCGATGCCGGGGCGGGCGAGCGCGGTCTGCACGCTCGCGATGTTGATGATCCGTCCGGCGCCGCGCGCGATCATGTGGAGCGCGCAGGCCTGACCGACGTTGAAGACGGTCGAGACGTTGGTTCGCATCAGCCGCTCGAACGCCTCGGCCGGGAACGCCTCCAGCGGCGCGCGATGCTGCATGCCGGCGTTGTTGACGAGGATGTCGATGGGGCCGACGCCGGCCTCGAACCCATCCACCGCGGCCCGCACGGCGGCGTGGTCGGTCGCGTCGAAGGGCAGCGTCGCGACGTCGTGGCCCTCGGCGGCCAGCGCAGCTGCCGCCGCCTCCAGCTTCGCGGCGTCGCGCCCGTTCAGCGCCACCGCCGCCCCCGCCTCGGCCAGCCCGCGGGCCAGCGCCAGGCCGATCCCCTGCGACGATCCCGTGACGAGCGCGCGCCGACCGGCAAGATCGAAAAGTCCGGCGCCCCTGCGCATCGCCGTCCCCTTTGCGCTCTCGACAAGCATCTGACGACAAAGCTATGGTATCGATATCACCAGCAAGTCAAGAGACCGCCATGCCCCGCTCGGCGCCTCGGTCGGCCGACCGTCCTCCCACTCGGGACCAGGACGCCGCGGCGCAGGACGTCGCCATCCCCTCCACCCTGCACTGAGGTCGCCGCCATGAAAGCCATCGTCATCCACGGCCCGAAGGATCTCAGGATCGAGGACCGTCCCGAGGAGGCTCCCGGCCCCGGCGAAGTGCTGGTGCGCGTCGTTTCGGGCGGCGTGTGCGGCTCGGACCTGCACTATTACGCCCATGGCGGCATCGGCGCGGTGCGGCTGCGCGAGCCGATGATCCTCGGCCATGAGGTCGCCGGGCGGATCGAGGCGCTGGGGCCGGGCGTCCGGGGCCTTGCGGAGGGGCAGCTCGTCGCCGTTTCGCCGTCGCGGCCCTGCGGCGCGTGCCGCTACTGCCTCGAAGGGCTGCCGAACCACTGCCTCGACATGCGTTTCTACGGCTCGGCGATGCCGTTTCCTCATATCCAGGGGGCGTTCCGGAACCTGCTGGTCGCCGACGCGGCGCAGTGCGCGCCCGCCGACGGGCTGACGCCCGGCGAGGCCGCGATGGCCGAGCCGCTGGCGGTGTGCCTGCATGCCGTGCGCCAGGCGGGCGGTCTCGTCGGCAAGCGCGTGCTGGTGACCGGGTGCGGCCCCATCGGCCAGCTGTCGATCCTCGCGGCGCGCCGCGCCGGCGCGCACGAGATCGTCGCCGCCGACCTGACCGCCTTCACGCTGGGCATGGCGCGCGCCGCGGGCGCCGACGCCACGCTCGACATGGCGGCCGATCCGCAGGCGCTGGCCCCGTTCGGCGCCGACAAGGGGACCTTCGACGTCCTGCTGGAGTGTTCCGGCGCGGCGCCGGCGCTGGCCGCGGCCATCGGCGCGCTGAGGCCGGCGGCGACCATCGTGCAGCTCGGCCTCGGCGGCGACATGGCCGTGCCGATGCAGGCCCTCACGGTGAAGGAGCTGACGCTGAAGGGCTCGTTCCGCTTTCATCCCGAGTTCGCCGTCGCCGTCGACATGATGCGCAAGGGTCTGATCGACGCGAAGCCGCTGATCACCGACACCGTGCCGCTGGCGGACGCCGAGCAGGCGTTCAGGCTCGCCGGAGACCGCACCCGCGCGATGAAGGTGCAGATCGCCTTCGACTGAGGCGGCGGGGCGGGCC